>DATEXA010000527.1:0-12583 GCA_035257465.1 Pyrinomonadaceae bacterium
CGGCGCGAAATATGATAGCCAGGGGCAAGCGACGAAGGAGTGCCGCCCCTGGGTGGACACAACGAACATTTAGAAGCCCTGAAAGGGCGGCATAAGGCTGGTTCTGAATTCGAAAGATCGAAGATCGTGTTTTTGATTTCTACTGAAATGTATTTCGCCCTTTCAGGGCTTCGAGGTGATTCGGCTTTGTCCAAGGGGCGGCGCTCCTTCGTCGCTTGCCCCTGGCTATCATATTTCGCGCCGTTGGCGCTCAGATCCCTGTAACGACTTTTGCAAGAGGTTCTGAAGCATATCGGACCTTAGACCATGCCAACTATCCTAACTGACATTGAAACGCGCGTGCTTGGGTCGCTGGTTGAAAAACAGGTGACTACTCCCGAGTATTATCCATTAACGCTTAATGCTTTAACGGTCGCCTGCAATCAAAAGAACAATCGACTCCCCGTCACCTCCTACACTGAAGAGCAAGTGGCGCAAGCAGTCGAGAGTTTGCGCGAGAAGAATCTTGCCTACATTTTCTACGGAAGTACCAGTCGTGTTCCTAAGTACAAACATGTAGTGCCGGAAGTGATGTCTCTGAATCCGGCCGAACTGGCTCTCATGTGCGTGTTGATGTTGCGCGGCGCACAAACGCCCGGCGAGTTGCGCGGCACGGCTGCAAGATTTCACGAGTTCACAGGACTGGATGAAGTCGAACAAACATTGAATGGATTGATTTCGCGTGATGAACCGCTGGTAATTCGTCTGCCTCGACAACCAGGCCAAAAGGAAGTTCGCTTTGCTCACCTGCTCTCGGGCGAAATTGACGTGGAGGCATTCGCCGAGGCCGAACGAGCAGCGTCCGTACCGAGACGATCCAGTGGCGAGCAGATTGAGAGGCTCGAACAAAAGGTCGACGCCTTGAGTACAGAAGTTGAGAACCTGAAGCAGCAGTTTGAAGCGTTCCGCAAGCAGTTTGAATGATGTGGGGAAACCCTAAGGTCGCTGATTATCGATTCAGAAAGTACGAGCAAACCTGGTTAACCGGACAGTCATTGCAGCGTGGCTTGTTGGTTTTACAAATACTCTTGCCGTGTTGACGTAGAAGTTGGTGCGCTTTCTATTAGAGTGTTGCAATCGTCGTTGACTTCATCCGCGATTGCTTCGCGAACTGATCTGTAACTACCGGCGTAGTTCTTTTTCTCTTCACCAAACCCGAGTCGTAGTAAAACTCTCAAGCCATTCGAATCCAATGCCAGAATCGGATGCGTCCCTGAAAACAGTAGAATCTTTTCAGCGCCCGGCTCACCGAACGAGGGAAACTGTTGCAGTGCCCTTATCGACTTCGCGACTGGGAGTTTCAGGACCGCGTTGAGATCTCCACCAAACTCATTGAAAGCAATCAAAGCACACTCCTTGAGCCGCGAAGAGTGTCTCTGCGGACTAGCACCACCGAGCTTTGTTACCTGGTCAAGCTGGTCAATCGATGCGTTCAGGATGTCGCTCGGTCGCGTGCCAACTTTTTCGCGTAACTCGTCAAATACCCGTTCGCGCTTCACGTCATCGACGAGATAGGCGACGTTTTCCCATAGAATCAACTCAAACGGATCGTTGGTTTTCGGTGGCGCAGGTGGGCCGTAATACGATTTCAACTTTTGAATGATCTTCTTGAAACTTCGTTTCGGCGCGTTCACTTGGCTTTGCCTCAAGCTTCAGTAGCCCGACTCTCAGTTCAATATCAAATCTCAAATCTGAGATCTCAATTAGTTTCATTCTGAGATCTGAGATCTTAAATCTGAGATCGATAGTGTTTCACGGCTGGGCTCGTGATTCAGCTATGCAAAAGCAAATCAGCCGCAGTATAATATGCTTCCCTTATGAATCTGGAAATCTTTCATCCAGCGGTTGCGCGCTGGTTTGCGCGAACCTTTCCGGCAGCTACCGAACCGCAGCTTCAGGCGTGGCCGGAAATCAAAAAACACCGGCACACGTTGATCGCTGCGCCCACCGGGTCTGGTAAGACACTTGCAGCATTCATGTCTGCTATCGACGATCTCGTTCGCCTCGGTGTAGAGGGAAAACTCGACAATACCACTCACGTCATCTACGTCTCACCGTTGAAGGCACTCAGTAACGACGTCCAGCGAAATCTCCAGCTACCTCTCGAAGGCATTCAAAACGAACTGCGATCAATGGGACTGCCTGAGGTTAACATCCGGACCTTGGTACGAACTGGCGATACTCCTGCCGCTGAACGCACGGCAATGACAAAACGCCCACCTCACATCGTAGTTACAACTCCAGAGTCGCTCTACATCCTTCTCACGAGTGAAGGTGGCAGGCGAATGCTGGAGACGGCTCGAACTTTAATAGTCGATGAAATTCACGCAGTGGTGGCCGACAAACGTGGTTCGCACCTGGCCCTTTCCATCGAACGCCTCGAACAACTAGTCAGGTCGAACCACGAAGCAATCAGCAATCCACAATTAGCAATCAGTAATCGCCTGGTTCGCATTGGCCTTTCCGCTACTCAACGTCCAATCGAAGAAGTGGCGCGCTTCCTGGTTGGCACGGAAAACATCGACGCCGGAGGTCGCCCTAACTGCGCGATCATCGACAGCGGTCACAAGCGCAAGCTTGATCTGGCAATCGAGCTGCCCGATACGCCACTTCAAGCAGTCATGTCCGGCGAGGTGTGGAACGAAGTCTACGATCGACTCGCCGAACTCATTCGACAACACAACACCACACTTGTCTTCGTTAATACGCGGCGACTCGCCGAGCGAGTAGCTCGCCATCTTGGAGAAAGGATCGGCGATGAAAACATCGCCGCACATCATGGCAGTCTTGCCCGCGAACAACGGCTTGTCGCTGAACAACGACTAAAAGCCGGCGAACTCAGTGCGCTCGTCGCCACAGCATCACTCGAACTCGGCATTGATATTGGTGACGTCAACCTTGTCTGCCAGTTGGGTTCGACCCGTTCTATAGCCAGCTTTCTCCAACGTGTTGGTCGTTCCAACCACACAGTCGCAGGCTTTCCCAAAGGTAGAATCTTTCCCTTGTCCAGGGATGAACTGGTTGAGTGTGCTGCCATCATCGACTCGGTGCGGCGCGGCGAACTCGATCATCTCGAAATTCCCGAGCAGCCACTGGATATCCTCGCACAACAGATCGTGGCCTCTGTGGCGGCCGAAGACTGGACTGAAGATTCGCTCTTCCGGATGGTTCGTCGTGCCTATCCGTATCGCAATCTTGAGCGAGAACAATTCGATTCAATCGTTCGCATGTTGGCTGAAGGTTTCACCACCAAGCGCGGACGTCGCTCAACCTATTTACATCACGACGCGGTGAATCAACGTCTGCGTGGCCGACGAGGGGCAAGACTGGCCGCAATTACTTCCGGCGGCGCGATTCCTGATACGGCCGACTATGCAGTCGTTCTCGAACCGAGCGAACTAGTCATCGGCTCAGTCAATGAAGATTTCGCGATTGAAAGTTTGCAGGGCGACATATTCCAGCTAGGCAACACTTCCTGGCGAGTGCTGCGGGTTGAACAAGGAAAGGTTCGCGTGGAGGACGCGCACGGACAGCCACCATCGATCCCGTTTTGGTTGGGCGAGGCGCCGGCGAGAAGTCAGGAGTTGTCGGAGTCTGTTGCGCGTTTACGAGAGGAAGTGGCGTCGCGAGTCATCTCAGTATCGAATGAAGTGACAAGCAACGGGAACGGCGAGACCGAAGAAAAGATTACGTCCTCTGTGAATCTTGAACCGGCAACAGACTGGCTGACCAACGAAGTAGGCATTATTCGTTCTGGCGCCGAACAGATTGTTGAGTATCTTGCAGGCGCAAAGATTGTTCTTGGTGTAATGCCTTCCCAGCAGAATCTTGTTCTGGAAAGGTTCTTCGACGACAGCGGCAGCATGCAACTTGTCGTGCACTCGCCTTTTGGCAGCCGCATCAACCGGGCATGGGGTCTTGCTTTGCGCAAGCGTTTCTGTCGCAAGTTCAACTTCGAACTTCAGGCAGCCGCAACCGAAGACGCGATTGTTCTGTCGCTCGGACCAACTCACAGTTTTCCACTCGACGAAGTCTTTCATTATCTGAACTCGAAAACAGTGCGGCAGCTTTTGTGTCAGGCACTTCTCGATGCCCCCATGTGGAACATTCGCTGGCGTTGGAATGTGACGCGTTCGCTGGCCGTTCTGCGACGACGCGGTGGCAAGAAGATTCCAGCTCAACTTCAGCGCATGGATGCTGAAGATCTACTGACTGCAGTTTTTCCCGACCAGGTCGCCTGCTTTGAAAACCTGCCGACCGGCGAGCGAGAGATTCCCGCGCATCCTCTTGTCGACCAAACTGTGAAGGATTGTCTTGAGGAAGCAATGGATATCGATGGGTTGGAGAAACTACTGCTTTCTATCGAACGCAACGAAAAGAATCTTTTTGCTCGAGACGTTATCGAAGCGTCGCCACTGTCACAGGAGATTCTGAACGCACGGCCGTATGCATACCTGGACGATGCTCCACTCGAAGAACGAAGGACTCGCGCGGTGTTTCAACGTCGCTGGCTCGATCCGCAGCAGGCCAGTGATATGGGCAAGCTCGATCAAGCTGCAATTGATCGAGTACGTGACGAAGTATGGCCGGAGCCGAGAAATGCTGACGAACTACATGATGCTCTCGTTGAGCTGGGCTTCTTGACGCAACAGGAAGGTGCGAACTGGAAAGAATTTTTTGACGAATTGAAGAGTGAAGGTCGTGCAGCGGTTTTACATGGCGCACAGCCACAGTCAGCGCCGGTTCTCTGGGTCGCGGCCGAACGACTCCCTCAGCTTAATGTCGTCTTCGCGGGAAGGAAACTTGAACCCTCGATCGCTGCGCCCGATAGTTTTTCGAAAGTGGAATGGAACTTTGAAGAAGCCCTGGTCGAGATACTGCGTGGGCGGCTGGAAGGGTTAGGACCTGTTACAGTGCCTGCCTTAGTTGAGTCGACTGGTCTAAGTAAACTCGACATCGAAACAGCCTTACTCAAGTTGGAGTTTGAAGGTTTCGTGATTCGTGGTCTATTCACGCCCGGAACGACTGAGACTGAATGGAGTGCACGTCGATTACTGGCGCGGATTCATAGTTACACACTCAATCGATTGCGCCAGGAAATTGAGCCGGTTTCAAGTGCAGACTTTGTCCGCTTCCTGCTTGCGTGGCAAAAGCTCGCACCGGATCATCAAATGGAAGGTCCTGAAAGTGTGCGCGCGATCATTGAGCAGCTCGAGGGATTTGAAGCGCCCGCTGCAGCGTGGGAAGGTGAACTGCTGCCAGGTCGCCTGGTTGAATACGATCCTGGATGGCTCGATGCACTGTGCTTATCGGGCGAAGTCGTTTGGGCGAGACTGACGCCGCCGCTTCGTTCAGCAACTGAGAACGAGCGACCAAGAGCTGGTGCTCCTGTTCGTAACACTCCCATTGCTCTATTGCGACGAAAGAATTTCGCGATGTGGAGCTCAGTCTTTCCTTTGTCATCCCAGGAATTGAAAGACAGCGACTTTTCGTCGACGACACAGGTTGTTTTGGAATATCTGCGATTTCGCGGCGCTTCCTTTTTCACTGACGTCGTTGAAAACACCAAGCTATTACGAAGTCAGGTCGAAGAGTCGCTGGCCGAGTTGGTCGCGAATGGAGTTGTGGTCTCCGATAGCTTTACGGGTCTGCGTGCGCTCTTAACTCCGGGTAGCAAAAAAACGCAGGCAGCCACACGACGCAAACAACGGCAACCTGTTTACGACATGGCAAGTGCAGGTCGTTGGTCGATTCTGCAGCGTGGCTTGAATGATTCTCGTTCGTCCTCCACTCAAAGAGCATTTGATTCGGAAGCGTCGGAAGAAGTGGCCTGGGTCTTGTTGAAGCGTTACGGCGTTGTTTTCAAGCGACTGTTGGAGCGCGAAGGCATGTCGATACCGTGGCGCTTATTGCTTCGGAGCTACCACCGCCTTGAAGCTCGAGGCGAGATCAGGGGCGGACGATTCGTCGCAGGCATTTCGGGAGAACAGTTCGCATTGCCCGATGCAGTTGGCATGTTGAGGGCCATTCGCCGCCAGGGTGCACAAGACAGCATGATCTCCGTGAGCGCTGCAGATCCTTTGAATCTCGTTGGAGTGATCACGCCTGGTAATCGTGTGAGCTCTCACACCAGCAACCGAGTGCTTTACCAGGATGGCGTCCCAGTCGCAGCACTCGAATCAGGCGAGACACGTTTCATCGTGGAGTTGAGTCGCGCGATGGAGTGGAAAGCAAAAGCGGCGTTGATGAGGAAAGCAACGCTACCTCAATTGAGATCGTATCTGCAACGACCCGCATAGATTGCTGATTGCTGATTGCCGATTTGATGTTGGGACTTAGGACTTTGGTCTTTTGGCGCTGATGGGTTACGCCGTCGTTGACGAAGATCAAAGCCCAAAGACCTAAGACCAAATCAGCAATCAGCAATCAACAAGTAGTCACGATGTCGGTCAGAGGGCATACGAAATCGTGTCATCAAGTCTCACGACTCCCAAGTGGCTCGCTTAAAAATGGCTTGGTTTTCGCGCTGACGCTTGGGGCATGGCAGTTGCCGTAAGCCTCGAATGGGGGAGGTACACGATAAGTGAACTATTCGAACAAAAAGTTAGGTGGTTATTTACTAGCGTTCTTTCTGCTCCTCGGTGTCGCGTCTGTAGCGAGCACTACCGCACAAGCGCAATATCCGTGGGGCTACGGACAGGACCAAAGAGATCGTGACGATCGCTATCGACGTAATCGAGACGATCAGTACCGGAACGATCAATATCGCAATGATCGCTACGGACGGAATGGCTACGATCAGTATCAGATAGCTCGACAGGAAGGTTATCAAACCGGAGTCTCAACCGGCGCATCTGATGCCCAGCGTGGCCAGAATTTCAATCCACAACGATCTCACTTCTGGAAGAACGGCAACAGCGGTTACAACTCATCTTACGGAAATCGTGGACAGTACAAACAAGTGTTTCGAGATGCGTTTGTACAGGGTTACCGGGAAGGTTATTCGCGTTATGGCGGTGGTAACCGACGCGGTAACAATGGACGATGGGGAAATGGAAATGGCCGCTGGCCCTGGTAAGTAACTTAATTCCCTAAAAAACGATGCCGCGACTTCTTCGCTTGAAGTCGCGGCATTTTTTTCGGTCGAAACTGGAAACGGTCCGGTATTAGACCTTCTTAGATTGCGAGGGGTAATTAACTTGAAAGCATTAGTGCGAAAACAACCAATGTTATCGATAATGCCGGCAACACGGCTTAATAACTCAACGATCAACGGTCAAGTTTCATCAGGCTCAATTCGCGAATGTTTTGATGGCTGGCTTCAATCAGTGGTACGGACCAACCACAAACCGTCGCTTTCCGTAGCTCGCCCGATCACCAAACTTCCCAGGCTGACAGCGTGGGACGTAATGCGCGTCAACCACGCCACCATTCGGGAAGGCGAATCCCATTGCATCTGGCCACCATCGATCGTTCAGTACTTCCACACCGCTGAAGTCATCACCGACAAAAAAGCGGGACATTACGAGTTGAAGGATGCGAACCTAAGAAGGGTTAGTTAACGCGTTTGCAGATTTCGGATTGCGGAGTTCGGATTGCGTTTTTGAGTAGTCAGAGTTCAATCAGCTGTCAGCAATCCACAATCCGAAATCCCCAATCCGAAATTCCCTACTTCTTCCCATTCTGCTCATCCAACCAAGTCTTTAGCGGCGCGAAGTAATCGATAATCGCAGTAGCGTCCATCTTGTCTTCGCCGGTCATCGCCTTCAAAGCTTCGGGCCATGGCTTGCTCAAACCCATTGCCAGCATCGAGCGCAATTTCTCGCCCGCTTTCTTGTTTCCATAAATCGAGCATTGGTAGAGCGGACCATTGAAACCCGCCTCGCGACACAACGCCCGATGAAATTGAAACTGCAGAATCGCAGCCAGGAAGTAACGTGCATACGGCGTGTTTGCCGGAACATGATATTTTGCGCCGGCATCGAAGTCCTGTTCGCTCCGCGCCACCGGCGGAGCGACACCCTGATACTTCTCACGCAGTTCCCACCAGGCCTTGTTGTAGTCCTCAGGTTTAATGTCTCCAGAGAAGACACGCCAACGCCATTGATCCACCAGGTACCCAAAAGGCAGGAAAGCAACTTTGTCGAGCGCGCGATTCAATAAGAATCCGATATCGGCGTTGGGTTCGGGCACCTTTTCGATTAATCCGAGCTGTTTGAGGTACGGTGGCGTTACAGAAAGCGCAATTGTGTCGCCGATTGCTTCATGAAACGCATCGTTGGCGCTATCGCGAAAAAGAAAAGGCTGATTGTCATAAGCCATCTGGTAATAGTTGTGGCCCAGCTCGTGATGAACGGTGCTGAAATCTTCCTCGTTGATGTTGATGCACATCTTCAACCGCACATCTTTTTCGTAATCGATATCCCACGCACTCGCGTGACAAACTACGTCGTGATCTGCCGGCTTCACAAACAAGGAGCGCTCCCAGAAAGTCGAAGGTAATTGCTCGAATCCAAGAGATGTAAAAAAACCTTCACCGTAACGCACCATTTGCTTCGGATCGGTGTTGCGTTCTTTGAGTGTCTTGGTGAGGTCATAACCACGATCACCAGTAGCTGGAGCCAGGATCGTGTATACGTTGCCCCAGCTTTGCGCCCACATGTTTCCCAACAGATGTGCCGGGATTGGTTTGTCTTCAGCAACGATATCCTTTCCATACTTCTCTGAAAGTTTGTGACGCGTATAAGTGTAGAGCGAATCATAGAGTGGTTTGACTTGTTGCCACAGACGTTCCATCTCTGCAGCAAAAGCGTCAGGCTCCATGTCGTACTTGCTCCGCCACATCGCCCCCGTGTCTTTGAAACCCATCTGCTGCGCGCCTTTGTTACTCAGCTCCACAAAGCGAACATAGTCCTTGCGAATCGGCACTGCTATCTGGTGCCACCCAAGCCATGCCTTTTTCAGTTCTTCCGGATCACGGCTGTTGGTCATGATGTCTTCGAGATCCGGCAGACTCAGACACTTTCCCTTGTCACCCTCCGGACAATACTTCCCTTTGCCATAGTCACCCTCCATCTTTGCGGCAATCTCAGTTAACTCTTTCCGCTCCGCTTCGTCCTTTGGCGCCGGCAGTGTCAACGACAACCTGAGCAATTTCATCTTGCGCTGAAGATCTGCAGGAAGGTCGACGCCATCAAACTTTTTGGACTGCTCGGCATACTCTGTCGTAGCTGCGATCAGATCGGTATTCGCGGCAGCAGCGATCTTTTCCGTGTCGTCAGTAATGAAAGTGCTCCTCACCCAGTCGGCGCGGCTTGACTTGATACTTAGATCCATCAGCCGCTTCTCGACGTCGGTCATAAACTTCTCAGCCTCCGCCGCGGTTGCGTTTCCGCCGGAAGAATTCGGAACATTAGTGCATGAAGACATAAGCATTAGCCCTATGCTCAAAAGTAAGAATCCGCCAAGCCACAGTTGGCGGGTATGATGTGTGAACTTCACTCATGACCTCCGTGAGAAACATAATGTTTGTTTGCTGGTTGGGAATTAGGGGCAACCAACTATAACCCGCGAATCAATGGTGGTTCAACGATAGTGGCGCTGAGTGTGGCATCTCGACTACATACGGTCGGAAAGGGGGCAGAGCGGCAATTTCTCTAAACTCTATTTACTCAAACCTAGCGCGCCCCGGCTGATTAGATTCCAATGAGTTCAAATTGGATCTTGAGTTTCTGGCTTTGATGTTCTGTATATGACCCGGCGGGGGCGCACTAGGTGTGAGTAGGGCCAACTCAGAGAAATGACCGCTCTGCGCCTTCCCGACTGTGTGTTGAGACACCGACAAGTTGAAATTAACTTGGGCCATTTCAGCAAATGAAAGTTATTGTGATATCAACAACTACTCGAGAGAGGACCACATGAAGATAACAACTTGCTTATTAGGATTTGTCTTGCTCTTAGGACTCGCTTTTCCGCGGTCCGCGGATTTAAAAACCCGGGGCTCCGTCTTGAAGGCTGATGACGACTTTACCATCACGAAAGTAGCTGATGGTGTCTATGCTGCGGTTGCAAAAGCTGGGGGAATTGCATCCGGCAATGCGGGCTTTGTAGTTGGCGATGATGGTGTCCTGATCGTAGATACCTTCTTCACACCTGCTGCCGTCGAAGAATTGATCGAAACAATCGGCAACGAGACCAAGCAACCAATCAAATACGCCATCAACACCCATTACCACCTTGATCATACTGGTGGTAATCAGGTTCTCGCGGCACGATCTATTCCAATCATTGGTCACGACAAGCTGATCGCCTGGCAAACAACGAAGAACCGGCGTTTCCTTCCTCCTCCCGAAGAATTACGAAAGAGACAAGCCGACATCACGAAACAGTTGAGTGAAACACCGGCTGATCAGGCTGATAAACGTGCGCAACTCGAGCGCCAGCTACGACGCATAGAAGCCATTTCGAAGATTACTCTGACTAATCCCACTGTGACTTTCAGCACCGGAACCATGCACTTATATCTCGGTAAACGGGAGATAGTTTTATTCACGTTGCCTGGTCACACCGGTGGCGATGTCCTTGCGTTTGTGCCTGACGCCAACGTCGTCTTCACAGGCGACCTGGGGTGGCGCAAGACTTTGCCAAACCTTGTCGATGCAACGGTCAACGATTGGATCCCATCGCTCGACAAACTTCTCCAGCAATACCCAACGGCTAAGTTCGTCCCCGGTCATGGTGAAGTTGCATCAGCAGAGGAAGTACGGGAATTTCGAGACTATCTCGACGATTTGCGCACACGAGTGAAGAAAGCTGTTGCTGATGGGTTAACGCTCGAGCAGGCAAAGCAACAGTTGACACTCCCGGACAGATACAAGTCATTCGCATTCCAGAATTTCGCGACGCCGAACGTTGAGGACATATATAAAGAGTTGAAAGGGAGTAAGGAAAAATAGATTGTCGATTTCATCAGCAATCAACAATCAGCAATTCGCAATCCGAAATCCGCAATCCTCTTACGGCTTACCCAACAACTTCTCGGCCTCCGCTTCGTCCTGAGTAGCGGTGTCATCACGACTCAGGGCCCGATAGGCTTTCGCACGATCGCGCCGGAAATATCCATTTGTCGGCGCGAGCTTGATCGCTTCCGAATAGTCAGCAATCGCCTTCTCGTAACTATGCTTTTGAGAATAGACGTTGCCGCGATTGTCAAAGTGATAAGCAAACTGCGGAGCTAACCGAATCGCTTCTGTGTAGTCTTTGATCGATTCATCGAGCCTTCCCTGCTTCAGATAAATTCCTGCTCGTTGCGAAAAGGCCATCGATCTCCCGAGCTCACTAGTTATTAATTCAACTGCTTTTGCCAGGTCAGCAAGTGCTAAGTCAGTATCTTCCAAATGCTCATAGACCTGCGCTCGGCTATAGTAAAAATCACCATTCTCCGGTTGTATTTTCAGCGCCTGATTGAAGTCCTTGAGGGCTTTTGACAATTCGCCAGTATTAGCTAAGACACCTCCACGGCACGCGTAAGCCGTTGCCAGCGTTGAATCGAGTCTGATTGCTTCGGAACACGCACCCAAAGCACAGTCGAATTCATTCGCTCGAATGTGTTCCATTCCCCGTTCCACAAATTCGTATGCAGTTCGAGGATCAGCCTTCGCAGTACTCTGACACTTGTATTGTTTTGTAAATCTTGAACAGCCGGCGATGAAGACAGCAGCAAGGGCACACGCCAAAATAATCCAACGCCGGGTTGTCGGTGAGATGGTGTTCATAGCGCATCAAAGCTGAAAGACGATCATCCACAGATTACGCCGATTCATTTTCGGTCTTTGGCCTTTGGCGAAGAAGTAAACGGAATCAAAGATAAAGCCCCAAACCAAAGGTCAAACCTGAAGACCCAAAACCAAAGGCCAAAAACCGAAAATGAATCTGCGTAATTGCCGTAATCTGCGGATGGTATTCCTACAATCGCGTCCAGGAACACTGAGTTTAGAAGAACACAGAATGAGGTGCGGGTGATGTAAGGTTAAGGCTACGGACTAACAATGCCCTTTTTAATGTTTCTTTGCCACGCCTCATAGTTTCTAATGCGACGCTTGGCCTGCTTGCGAGTCAGATTCATCTCCTGAGCTACAAAATCAATGCGTGACGTTCGATCCTTTTTCTTATCGTAACGATCACCGGGTGCCTTCAAGTATAACTTGTACGCGGTGGCCCACTCGGCTTTGATTTCCTCAGTGGCCTGTACTCCCCTTTTTTCTGGCATGCTTCATGCTCCCTTCGGGCGATTGTCGACTCGGGATTCTACACAGACAGTTAAGAATTTCCAATTTGTTGTTTATGCACTGGGCCGGGAGGTGTTGGCAGCGAGGTCATGCTTGTTGCACTGGCCTGCTTCTCCACTTCAAGATTGACAATACGCTCGCTACTGCGGCCACTGCCATAAGTCCATAAACAAAGTAAGCGAAGACTTCAGAGTTGATATATCGAATCAATTTTCTTCCGAAATAGAGTGCGAGAATGGCTTCAATCGTATAACGGA
>DATEXA010000528.1:0-47589 GCA_035257465.1 Pyrinomonadaceae bacterium
CCGCCGTCATTTTGATTCTGAGCGCTTCCGCAATCTGTGTCGCAACAGCATCCTGTAGACTCAGAATGTCAGTTCGTTCTTTATCAAACCGATCGCCCCATATCGGAGCTTCATCGCTTGTCCGCACTAGTTGAACATTTACCTGCAAGCGGTCGCCGATCTTTTGAAGTGTTCCGAACACGACGTAGTCGCAAGCCAACTCTCGCCCAACCGCCTGCGCGCTTATCTTCTGACCTTCGTAGCGAAGAATCGCGCTCGTTGGCCGAACGCGAATCTGACGCACGTTGGCTAGTCGGGTGATGATAGCGTCGGCAAGACCGGTAGTTAGAAAGCTAGTGTCGTCGCTGGCATTGAGTTGGAGAAAAGGCAAGATTGCGAGCGTAATTGTTTCGCTCGAAACTTTCGTCGTGGGCCACAAGCGATCGCGAAATAGAAAAGCTAAACCAGCGAGTAGCACTAAGAGCGGTATACCTACTGCTAACAAGAGACTCATTCGTGAACTTCGCGAGCCGACGACCTTCGATTGTGTTTGTATTGGCGGCGGAGTTTCTGATTCAAATATCTTGCGCTCAAGTTCGTGTGTTAAAGCCTTCAGATCGATAAGCAAGTCCTTCGCGGTTTGATAACGTTCGTCGCGGTCTTTCGCGAGAGCCTTTCTGATTATCCGTTGCAAATCCGCCGGCACTCCGGGTGAGTAGCGCGCTAATGGCGGTGGCTCGCGATCCAACAGCGACGCCAATACGTCACTCATCGTAGTGCCTTCGAACGGTGGCCTGCCCGTGACCATTTCATAGATAACAGCGCCGAGACTCCAAACATCCGTTCTGGCGTCGACTTCAAGACCGCGAGCTTGTTCCGGCGACATGTAACTGATCGTGCCAAGGACCACTCCGTCGGCTGTGTTAACGAGAGTTGACGCTTCAGGATCAGGAGTTTCTTGTTGCAGGAGCTTGGCAAGGCCAAAGTCGAGGACTTTAACGTAGCCATCTTCGCGCAGCATGATGTTTTCCGGTTTGATATCGCGATGAACGATATTCACCTCATGCGCGGCAGCCAGAGCGGAGGCTACCTGAATGCTGATTTCAATCGCTCTGCCAATCTTCAATGGCGTGCGTTTGATTGCTTCGCGTAACGTCTCGCCCTCGATGAATTCCGTGGCAATGTAATAAGTTGAGTTCGCTTCACCGACTTCATGAATCGTAATGATGTGGGGATGATTTAGTGAGGATGCTGCTTTGGCTTCCTGAAGGAATCTGCGAATGCGATGGCCTCTTGAAGTGACGTCACTGGGCAAAACTTTTAGAGCAACCTTGCGCTCAAGCAGCGTGTCGGTGGCGAGATAGACTTCGCCCATGCCACCCGCACCAATCTTCGAGTGGATTTTGTAGTGAGAAACGAAGTCGCCTTCGTGGATAGACATGTTCTATCAAATGGGGGAGATGTTGAGACGAATTCTAGAGGAGGGGAGTGAAGTAAGCTAGGTTTCTTAAGTGTGATTACCTAATGGGGCAGTAGCCCGACTGTGAAGGAGGGCTCTACCTGAGTGTATGGGATGCGGAAGCCCTCCTTGACAGTCGGGCTACTGCACCGGCAAACCGAGGCGCTTTACTAAATCCTTGAAGCGCGGGTCGTCGTGCAAAGAGGTCAGAGGCGGCATAGATAAAAAATCCGGCATTGTTGCGTTACGAGATTGGAAATCCTTTTCCAACCACTCGAAGGTCTGGTCCTTATTACCCATTGCGGCATAGATCCTGGCGATGTCGTAGCCATTTGCTTTGCGTTCGGTGTACTTCTGTTTCAATTCCTTTAGCAGAGCCTCCACATCGTCGCGCCTGCCAGTTTGAACGTAAACAACTCCGAGAAAGGTGAGGGAAGTGCCTAAGCGTTTTGATAACTCAACGCTCTTCTCCGCCTCCGACAACGCCTCAGGATTTCGACCTTGTTGGAGATAGACCAGACTGAGAAGGAGGTGTGCGTAGTACCAATTCGGCTCAAGGTCAATTGCCCGCTGGCACTGGGCGGCTGCTGCGTTGAGATCGCCACTCTGTAAATAGCTTTCGGCAAGGTTTGCACTGATGATCAGTGACAAAGGTTCAAGCTCCTGGGCTCGCTTGTACTCCGCCAGTGCTTCGTCAAAACGTCTCAGATCGAATAGTACATTGCCATACCATTTATGAGCCGTTGCGTAGTTTGGGTTTAACTCGATCCCTCGTTTGAGTTCCTTTTCCGCCTCGGTCCAATTCCATAAGAGCCTGTCAACATAGCCAAGGGAGGAGTGAGCTTCACCCAACGAGCTATCTATTGCCAGTGCGCGTTCAGCGTAAGCTTTGGCCGGCGGCGTGACCTCAGCCGAAGTTGCGCTGCTGTAAAAGGGCAACAACACGTAACTATCGGCAAGACCAACATACGCCAGCGCGAAATTCGGATCCTGGTCCGCAGCCGCTTTGAATTCCTCTATGGCTTTTCTGAGATTTTCCTCGTCGCGTTTGTTCCAGAAGAAACGTCCTTTGAGGTAGAGCTGATAGGCTTCGTTATTATCGGTGTATTTCTTCGTGAGCTTTTGCTCGCTCTCGCCGGACAACTTCAGTCGCAGCTTGTTGGTGATTTCGGTGGCTATCTCTTTTTGCGTGGCCAACAACTCCGACATCTTTCGCTCATACTTCTCGCCCCAGATAAGAGTGTTGTTTCTAACATTGACAAGTTCGACGCTGATCGTGAGGTTCTCGCCACGCTGGACCATTCGGCCCGACATAACCGCCTGCACGCCAAGCTCGGTCCCGATTCTTACCGCGTCAGTTGGCGTTCCTTTGTAGCGCATGACTGAACTCGTTGGACTCACTTTCAGATTCGGCAGTTGCGAGAGACGATAGATAAGCGATTCGGCAAGTCCGTCGGAAAGATATTCCGAGTCCGCATTCCCGCTCTTGTTTTCAAAGGGCAAGACCGCAATGGATTCAATAGCGCGGTTCCTTCTGACGAAGACTGAATAACCACCGATGACAATGGCGATTAGAACGATTGCCACCGCTGCCACGACCTGAGGTCTTCGTCGCCTGGCTTTCCACAGCTCGTCAGTGACGCTTGGAGCGGGTTGGACGAGAACTGTAGTTGGCCCGGTCTTGCGACTAAAGTCAGCATTGGTTGTGTGCGGGAGAATGCTTGTGCCGAATTCATTCGCTCCGGACTTTGAACTTAGTTGTGCCGTACCTGCCTCGCTGCCTCTGGGTGAGGAATCGGCCACCAGCGGCGTGCCATCTATGCGGCAGAAGACCAGAGCCTCATCGTTCTCAAAGCGACTACATTGGGGGCAGCGTTTCATGTTCTATCTCTGTCCGATATGCTTTAGCTTGTCGGTTGAACAAGGTCGAACATCTTCACCGACAAGCTGAAGCTTATCGGACACAAATAGGAAGCTAGTCAACCTTCAGATATGTTCCACCCGTTAAGGAGGGCTCGTTCTCAACCCATTGTGCCCTCCTTAACAGTCGGGCTACTGCACCTTGGTCAAGTCTTTTCATTGCGTTGCGCCCTCACCGAACTCGCGCTTGTATAGTTCATTCTGCGCTTTCATCTCCGTCATGAACTGAATAAATTCCGGCGCTAGTCTGATCTTGTTCAAATAAGCATCACGTTCAAACAAGGGATAGCAGGGAAACCCGGTAGCACTAGTCTCTCTTAACCACTTGACGGCTTCAGCGCTCTTACCTTCCAGCGCGTAAATACAAGCGATATCGTAAGCGGCGTGATGATAGAGGGGGTCTTTGGCAGGGTGTCTGCTGAGGATGCCAGCGATGGCCGCCTCCGCCGCGCGGAAGTCTCCCTTCAAGGCAAGGAGCAAAGCCTTGTTATTCGGCAATCTGATTTCATCGGGTTTCTTGGCCGTCCATTCTTCAATCGATTTTTGCGCCTCATCCAAACGACTTGTACCCATCAGGTACCATGCTTCCGCCTCATCGACATGGTAACGCTCCCGGTGAGCGGCATATTCATCATATTTGCTTCCAACCACGTACTTAAGGACAGTGAGACCTTTGACAAACTCGCTCGTCGGATCAATTTCGGCAGCACGTTGCAGTTCACTTGAACCCAAGTCTACAAGTCCGAGGTGTAGATAAAGGAAAGCCAATTCGGCGTGACCGGTGTCCGGGTTGAGTTGCTGTGCCAATGACACTTCACGAACCGCGGCTTCGCCCTGATACCCCTCAAACGAGCTAAACAGGAGCTGAGCACGTGCGAGGTGAATCTCGGCAAGTTGTGGGTCGAGGGTCTGGGCCAGATTGATTTCTTCCTTCGCTCGCTCTGCCCACGCCGGTTCCGTCGGCTCTATAAAGACCGCGATGGTTGCATACGTGTAAGCGAGTTGCGCGTGTGCCAACGCGAAGTTCGGGTCCGCCTCAATCGCCCTCTTGAAAAAATCAATAGTTGGCTCCCACTGTGCTTTGGTAAGTGAGATCCGCTGGTCAAAACCAATAAATCCCTTCATATAGAAATCGTATGCGATAGGGTTTGAAGTGTATCGCTTCGTGAGTCGCGCCTGCTGCGACGGATCGAGTTGCAGTCGCAAACGGGTAGCAACCTGCTGGGCCACCGTATCCTGAATCGTGAAGATGTCGGTCATCCGCATATCGAAGTGATCTGCCCACAAAGATGAGCCGTCCGCAGTGCGCAGCAGATTGACGCTCACTCGCAAAACGTCGCCGGCACGTTGGACGCTTCCGTCGAGAACTGCATCGGCATTCAACTGCCGTGCGGCTGTGAGCACGTCTGCGTCCTCTGTGAGATATCGGCGAACCGCACTCGTCGGACGCACGGTTAACTCGCCCGTCTGGCTGATTCGTCTGATTACTGCATCGGCGATCCCCAACCCCAGATAATTCTCACCTGCATCGAGCGATTTTAGCGGCAGCACCGCCAGCGATTTGATTGCGAGTGGACCTGCAGTTTTGGCGCGAGGAAAATAAAAGAGAGCCGCCGCGATGAAGGCTACGACGATAATGGCCGCAGGAACGATCAAGCTTCGAAGCGTGAATCTGATGCGTGTGCGCGATGGCGTCGTCCTGTCGATCTTATCTTTGGCCTCAGGCTTAGCGCTGATGTTCAAAGATGCCGGTTCCGAATCCCGTCCGAGCCGCTGGAGATCGACACGAACTTCCGCGGCGTGTTGGTAACGGAGGTTGCGATCCTTCTCCAGGCATTTGCGCACAATGCGCTGCAACTCTTCAGGTGCAGAACCCAACAGTGTTGGTGGCTCATCTTTCAGAATGGCTGAGATGACTTCCGCCCCGCTTCGATTTGCGAAGGGTTGCCGACCGCTTAACATCTCGTAAAGCACAACGCCAAAGCTGAAGATGTCGCTGCGCCCATCAAGTACTTCGGCTCGGACCTGCTCCGGCGACATGTAGGGCATCGTTCCCATGATCGTACCGGGTGCGGTCATCATGCTCTGGGTTTCGGCCTCACCACTCACTACGCCGGTGATCACCCTGGCCAGGCCAAAATCCAACACCTTTGCCTGGCCACGAGTAGTGATCATGATGTTGGAGGGCTTAATATCGCGATGGATGATGCCCTGCGAATGAGCTTCTTCCAGCGCTTCAGCGATCTGCACGGCGATGGCGACCGATCCTTTCCACTCCGGCGGGTTGCGCTTGATTCTGGCTTCGAGGGTCTCGCCTTCAATGTACTGGAAAGCGATGAAGGCTCGGCCGTCTGCCTGGCCCACTTCATAGATTGAGCAGATATTCGGATGGTCCAGTGTTGCCGCGGCGCGCGCTTCCTTAAGCAGTCGGTTGTTGGCGTGTTTGTCTGAAACCAATCCGGGTGAAAGTAATTTGATTGCCACGCGACGGCGGAGTTGTTGATCCTCGGCGAGGTACACCTCACCCATACCGCCGGCCCCGATTTTGGAAATGATCGTGTAGTGTGCGAGTAATGAATTGGGTGATAGTGACATTACCGATTTGATCTTCTTATTCCGTGTCCCACAGTTTGCTGACGATCGACCAACGATCCCCGTCCTTTAATAGGTGGAAGTAATCAATCACCGCACCCTCATGTGTTTCGCGTACTTTTGCCGACGCTACTCGGCCGGTGATCTCTAATGACAAGACTTTGCAATCGAAAGCCTCTCCGGTTGTAAGAGGCGCGGGATTTGAGTTGACCCAAGTATACAATCCCTCGATGGGTGCCGCGATCATCTCATCGCCGAGGTAACCGCAGAGTATCGCTTGTTGATGAAAGCCTTGTCTCAGTACTTCAACGTTGCCCGTTCTCATTCCTTCAATGTAGTAGTTTATCGCTTCGCGAATGCCATTCTCGTCAGCTGAACTGTTCATTTAGTCTCCTTGATCTCGTGAAGCCTCTCGTGACGGCAGCTTCATTCTCTCCAACAAATCCATAACTCTTGGATCCTTGCCCAAACTGTTTAAGGAATCCCCCTTGGCAGCGCTGGTAATTTCGCTTTCGAGAAACACCAACTCGCCATTTCTCTCCTCGTATGCTGTCTCGAGCCATTGAATTGTCTTTTCCAGCTCGCCCAGACGGCTGTAAACGCGCGCAAGGCAGATTGCTGGCGCATAACTTTGCTGACGCATCTCGAGCAATTGGTCCAGGATCGTCTTAGCGGTTTCCTTCTTTCCTGCCAACGCATTAGCAGCACCTAAATCAGCCAACACGATAGGGTGAGCTCCGAGTGAAACCGCCTTTGTTAGTTGCTCGATGGCTTCTTCATAGTCTCCGTTTGCCAAACATGTCGCACCGTTTAGCCAGTAGGCACCGAAGAAGCCAGGCTCTATTTCCGTCATCTTGCGTGCCTGATCGACCGCTTCATATGCAAGGCCGGCAGAGAAATAGGTCCAACCCACATTCATATTAATAAGTAGTGAAAGCGGATCGACTTCGAGTGCGCGCCTCGCAAGTGCCATCGCTTCGTCAAAACGATCTACAAAGCCGAGGAACATCGCGTAGTAGGAAAGTGCTTCGGCGTCTTTTGGGTTCAATAGAATCGCTTGTTTGAATTCCTGCTCAGCTTTCTCCCATTCCCAGTCATAAAAAAAGTTGAGCAGTGCAAGTGACAAATGCGCACCCGCCAGGTTTCCATCAAGCTCGATTGCTTTGGTAGCGGCGCTTCTAGATGGTGGAACGGCCTCGTCGGCGGGAGTCAATCCGAAAAACCAGAGACACCCGAGGGCCGCAGCTTTTCCAGCGTGCGCCGGAGCATGACGGGGCTGTTTCTCTATAACTTTCTCGAAGAACTCGACGGCACGGGTCCATCCCTCTGCTGTGTATTTGTAGGAGTAGTAACGACCTTTTAAGAAAAGTTCATGGACCTCGGCATCATCCGTGTATCGCTTAACGACCGCTTCTTTCGCATCGCCAAAGAGTTTCAACTTCAACGCGCCAACAATCGCAAGAGCAATCTCGTCCTGAACGTTGAAGATGTCTTCGAGGATGCGATCGTATCGCTCTGACCACAGTTGGTATCCGCTGACAGCATCAATGAGTTGGGCTGTGATTCTGAGTCGATCACCTGAGCGTCGCAACGTTCCCTCAAGGATGCTGGTCACATTGAGTTTGGCTCCGACCGATCGCAGATCTTCGTTTCGACCTTTGAACGAAAATGAAGAACTTCGTCCTGCGACTCGTAGTTCCTTTATTTGTGCCAGGGCGTTCAGTATTTCCTCGGTGATCCCGTCGGCAAAGAACTCCTGCTCAGGATCGACGGAGAGGTTTTGAAACGGCAACACAGCGATGCTCTTTATGAGTGAGCCGGAAGACGACGGGGTGACGGGGTGAGTGGGCGACGGGGCGACATCTCGCTTCTTCTCCCCGTCACCGTCTCTCCCCGTCTCCCCGTCACCCGTCTCCAGTCCAGCTTTGCGGAGTCCGTCAAGCAGATGCTCAGTGAGTTCCGGGTCAAGCCACTTGCCAAATTCCTCTCGCGCAATCGCGCCAAAGTTCGGCACCAGCGCGTGGAGTTCCCGCAGAGCCACGGTCGCGCGTTGCTGTTCGCCGAGCTGCCCATAGACAGCAGCCAGGTACACGTTCGGCCAATGGTAGGCGGGCATGTTGACCTTCAAGGCGATTGCCAGCGCGCCGTGGTAATCATGCTTGCGGTAGGCATCGCAGAAGGCAACATAGTGATACCAGCCCGCATGATGTGGGTTAAGCTGCATCGCTCTTTCCACTATGCCCAGGCCGTATTCCCAGTCACCGGCATAAGCGATCATGTTTCCGAGTATTGCCGCTGTGGAGGAATCCATGCGATTCAGGGCGAGGGCGCGCTCCGCAGCTGGGCGAAAGGCCAGGTAGTCTTTCTGGAAGAACAACGAGGTAGCCAATGCGCAGTGTGCGAAGTGGCTGGTCGGTGCCGATGCGACTGCTCGCTGCGCGGCAGCACGAGCGCGGCCTACTGGATCGGGCTTCAGGTTGTAACCAAACGCGTACTCGTGCCAGTAGATCATCGCCAGTTCGGCGAGGCAATCACTGTGGTCGGGGGCGACGGCGACCGCAGCTTCGAGTATGTCGCGAACTTCCGCGTGCTCCTCCGGGGTCATGCGCTCCCAGTAGCCGAACGCGCGCAGCATAGCCTCATGCGCGGAGTATTGGCCGACGCTCTTGCCGCGTAGCGACTCACTCATGCTATGCACCAGAGCGCCGTATTGATCCGCGACCGTCGAAACGACCCGCGGAACCAGATCGTCCTGCAATTCGAAAATAGTCTCCGGACTAAACGCACGTTCATAGTTCTCGGCCCACAAATGAGCGCCGGTCGTTGTATCCACGAGTTGGACAGCGAGCCGCAATTTCGTCCCTGACTGTCGCAGGCTGCCTTCCATCAAGTAGCGTGCGCCGAGCGTCTGGCCTACAGTCCTCGCATCACTCGAATTACTGTAGTTGTCTAACGTTGAATTGCGTGCGATGACGCGCAGGTAGGAGAAGCGCGACAATCCAGTCATCACGTCTTCTGACAGCCCGTCCGCTAACGAGGCGAGTTCTCCATTACTGCCACTGTACTTAAACGGCAACACCGCGACCCAGAATCCTTCCTCGGCGCGAACTGCTCCCGAGTCCCTACTCGCCTCCGCTCGATCTACTTTTGCCGTGACCGTTCCCATCGGCGAATCGGACGATCCGTCGGTCGCGGTAATCGCGAGCCCTGCTTTGCTCAATCCTTCGAGGATGGGATCCATCAGGCCACTCGCGAAGTGCCAGCTCTCGACGTTGGAACGCACGTTCGCCGCAAACTCGGGATCAAGCGACAACAGATCTTTGACCGCTGCTTCGGCTTCGGTGCGCCGGCCGAGATGTCCACAGGCCGACGCCATTACGAGGTATGGCCAGAAGAGTCCGGGTACGTCCACACGGTTCGCGCACTCGAGAGCCGCCTCGTATTCGCCCCTGTGGAAGTGATCCCAGAGTGGCGCGAAGTGCATCCAGCCAGCGTGGTTGGGATTCAGTTCCATCGCGCGGCGCACGATGACGGTGCCTCGCTCGAATTGGCCGGTGTGCACGATCTGAAGTCCCAGGATACCGAGCGCGTCGGTGTTGAGGGGATTAAGGGCCATGCCACGCTCAGCCGCAGGACCAAACGCCGTGAGGTCCCGCCGAAAGAAGTGCACCTGGGCAAGCGCAACGAGCGCGAACTGATTCGCCCGATCCAATTCAACCGCGCGCCGGCCCGCAGCCAATGCCCGCTCAAGAGAGTTTGCTTCTCCCTCGAAGCCGAATGCGTATTCGTCGACGTAGATTTGCGCCAGGCAGGCCCACACATCCGACTGCCCAACGTTTCGCTCAGCAACCCGCTGCAGCCGACTCTTGAGCGCCGCGTGGGCCGAAGGTGTGATCTGTTCGCGGTAGGCGAAATACTGAAACTGCCACTCAACCGGCGTGAGATCGACGTCGTCCTTCTTCCGCATCGCAATCCTCATCGAATGCACGAGCACACCGTAGCTATCGGCTACAGTTGCCACGACACGGCCAGCGATGTCGTCCTGCACTGCAAAAACTGTCGAGGTCTCGAGGTCTCGATTGTAAGTCTCGGACCAAAGCTGCGCTCCGGTTTCCGTGTCGACGAGTTGAGCGCTCACTCGAATGACTGACCCTCCCTTGCGGATGCTTCCTTCCAGCACGTAGCGCGCACCGAGTTTGGCCCTCAGAGCGCTATCCTCTTCTGTCTCTCCCTTCAGGCGAGGCGACGACGAGGTCGTGACGACTGACAGATACCGAAACCGGGAAAGCCCGGTCACGATCTCCTCGGACAGCCCGTCGGCAAGTACTGCGACGTCCGGATCGGCGTCGCGGACTTTGAACGGCACCACTGCGATCCGGAATCCTTCATCTCCGCGTGTGATTTTTGGTTTGTCAGAAACGATGCGAAGTGGCAGCGTGTGGCTACTACCGTATTTTTCAATCTCTTGTAACGCTTGCGTGACTTCGGTTGCAGTTGGACGACTGTTCGCGTCCTTATCGAGCATGCGGAAAATCAATTCATCAAGAGCTGGTGGAAGATGAGATTTCAGACTCGTCATCGACGGTGGCGTCTGGGAGGTGATGGCGTGCAAGTAGCCAATCATCGTTTCAGACTTGAAAGGATGGCTCCCGGTCGCCAGTTCATAAAGAACTATCCCCAACGCAAAAACATCCGAAGCAGATCCCACTATTTGGCCACTTGCTTGTTCCGGTGACATGTAAGCTAGTGTGCCCATCACAGTACCTGGAGTCGTTTGATGGGCGAGCGTGGCAGCCTCAGGATCACTCGAGGTGGTTGGCATCAAACGCGCCAGGCCAAAGTCCAACATTTTTACGTAACCATCGTCACGCACCATGATGTTGTCAGGCTTAATGTCGCGGTGAGTGATACCCGCTGTGTGCGCGGCGTTGAGCGCCCTTGCCATTTGGCGACTGAGCGTGAAGAAGGTCTCGAGAGAATTGTCTGTCGCAATAACTGAGCGCAACGTTCGACCGGCAACAAACTCCATCACTATGAAGCGGCCAAACTCACACTCGCCGATATCATGAACAGCGATGATGTTTGGATGATTGAGTGCAGAAGCAGCTTTTGCTTCCTGTGTGAAGCGACGGACGCGTTCAGAGTCTTCAGTGAATTCAGCTGGAAGCAGTTTGATTGCGACCTTCCGACCCAACCGCGAATCTTCCGCCAGCCAAACTTCACCCATGCCACCAGCGCCAAGTTTAGACACTATGCGGTAATGGGAGATGATTGAATGAGTGGTAAGTTGTTCCATTCAAAAACCCTTCAAACTATTGCGACTGCAGCAGCCCTCAGGCCTGCTTCGGGACGATCCTCCGGAATCAATTCTTCTGACGCATCAATTCGCAACCAGGCCAGAGTCCCAACTGCAAGCGTTAAGGCAACTGGAATCAAAGCCAGGTCATAACTTCCAAACCAGGTGACGAAGTATCCAAACGAAACTGAAAACACGAAGCCGCCAAAAGTGCACATCGTATTGAATATCCCGATAACACCGCCGACGTATTTTTTGCCGATGTCGCAAGATACTGTTAGCAGCACAGTCTGCTGAAGAGTGATGCCTGCATAGACCAGGCCCAGGAAGAACAGCGTGGCGAACTTTCCGGTAGTGAGTATCGTGGCCACTGTGCAGAGGGTCGCAACTGAGAGACCAATAACTCCTACACCTCGCCGTCCCCACTTCATTCCCAACCGTCGCACAAATGCGTCACTCAAGATGCCGCCGCATAAATTTCCCGCTGCGCCGAGCAGGCCCGGTGCAATTGAGAGGAGTAGGTCAGCTTCGGTAAAGCCACGACCCTTGACCAGGAAGGTGTGCAACCAGGAGATAAAAAAGTAGAGAGCGAAGACATAACAGAAGCCACAGAGAAGTATCGCCTGAAGATTGGCACTGCGTAGTACAGTGCCCCAGGGCATGTTGTGATTATTGGCAACTGATTGTGCGCCGATCTCGTCGATCTCAGATTGCGTTATTCCGGCTTTCTCTTTGGGTGAATCCCGGTACCATCGATACCACGCTGTGGACCAGACGACTCCGATTATTCCGAGCACATAAAACGAAGCTCGCCAACCGTAACGAATTTGAATTGGCACGATTATCAGAGGTGCAAAGGCGCCGCCTGCCTGGAGCGACATCAATACGCAACCGGTCGCTCGGGCGCGCTCAAGAGGTGGAAACCAACGCGAAATGGTAATTCCGATATTGGGAATCGCACCTGCTTCACCTGCGCCGAAACAAAAGCGCGTGAGCAACAGCACGTAATAATTCGACATCACCCCCGTTAACGCGGTAAACGCTGACCACCACAGCACTACTCGAGTTAAAACCTTTCGCGCCCCAATGCGATCACCCATGCGTCCAGTCGGAATCTCGAACAGTCCGTAGGAAATCGTAAATACACCGACGACCCAACCCCATGCTTTTGGGCCAAAGTGCAAAGCATCCTGAATACGTGGGCCGGCGACGGAGATCGCTATACGATCCAGATAGGTGATCGCCGCGAGCAGGCATAACAAGCCGAGAACTTTGTGGCGATATTTCATAGGGGGAGGTTTGGTTTCCTAGTTGGTCATTCGTTGTAGACTGCTGGTGGTTACGCGGTTGCGACCACCAAATCAGTTGCGCGCTTCATAGAAGTCATAAGCCGATTAAGTCGATTTGTTCAGGCGGACCATCTTCCAGATCTAACGTAAAAATCGGTCGGGAGGGTCACTGACCTTCAGGTGTCCCGAGTCGCGTGCCAGCTTCTTATCAGTTTCAGATCACTGCGGAAACTTGGCCCTATCGAGCAACTCTTGGAAGCGTTGGTCCTCGCGCAAAGAATCGAGGCGCGGGTCGACCTTGAGGAATGTCAGTTCGGTACAGTCCTCCTCAAATGCTTTTTCCAGCCAATCAAATGCCTGCTCTTTTTCGCCTAGCCCCACATAAATCGCAGCAATACCATAGGGTGAGACGTAGCCTACCCGCGACAAGTCATCCAGTTCGGTCAACACCTTCTCGGCCTCAACTCTACTTCCTGACACTGCGTAAGCATGCCCGAGCGACACGAGCGGTTGCGGGGCACGATGCGAGGTGTTAACCGCTTGCTGAAACTCAGCGATAGCCTCGTGGTACATCTTCTTCTGCACGTAAGCGAGGCCCAGTCGTTGATGCGTCAATGAAAACGTGGCGTCGAGCTCCAACGTCTTTTTTCCTGCCTTGATGGCTTCGTCGTATTGACGGCACAGGTACAGAACGTAAACGACGCTGGCGTTGACCGGGAGTGACAGCGGATCAAGTTCCTGTGCCTGCTTGATCTCTTTGATGGCTTGTTGCTTCCTACCCAGGCCGGCCAAACAAACAGCGTAATAGAAATGAGCAATCGGATTCTTTGGATTCAATTCGATGCTGCGTTTGTAATCACTCTCGGCGCCGCCCCAATCACGTTCTTTCCATTTGATGTGGGCCAATGCCGCGTAGATCTCGCCCACCGAAGCGTCAATTTCGAGAGCTTTCTCCGCAGCCGCTCTTGCTTTCGTCAAAGACTCTCTTGGTGAGAGTGCCTCTGTAACTGCGTCAGGAACTCCCAACACCATGTAAGCATCTGCCAGGCCCGCATAACCAAGCGCGTAATTTGAATCAAGCGCAATCGCCTGGTTGAAATAGTCAATTGCTTTCAACAAACTCTCCGACTTACGCTGATTCACAAAGAAACGACCTTTCAGGTACAGCTGATAGGCGGCCGTGTTCTCAGTGTGACGCTTAACAACTGCTTTTTTCTCATCACCCAACAACTTCACTCTCAGGGCATTCACAATGGCGAGCGAGATCTCATCCTGAATATCGAAGATATCTTCAAGCTCCCGATCGTATTGTTCAGACCAAAGTTGATAGCCATCGGCAACGTTGACGAGCTGCGCACTGATGCGAACGTGATTGCCTGCCTTTCTCACGCTACCTTCAAGCACAGTCGAGACACTTAGCTTTGCGCCGATGTCTCTAATGTCCGTTTCTTTACCTTTGAACGAAAAAGCAGACGTGCGTGCGGCTACATGCAACGATTCGACCTTTGAGAGTGCGTTAAGTAGTTCTTCCGCGAGCCCATCGCAAAAGTATTCATTGTCAGAATCATTGCTGATGTTGACAAAGGGCAGGACGGCGATTGATGGAGACGCGGAAACGGCGGAATGTTGAGACGCGGAGAAGGGGGGACGAGGAGACACGGAGACAGGGGGACGCGGCGACGCGGTGACAGGGGCACGCGGCGACGCGATGAGGTCGATGCTGTAACGGGTATCGCGTTCTTTCTCCGCGTCACCGTGTCTCCCCGTCCCCGCGTCTCCCCATCCCCCAGTCTCCCCGAGCGCTTCCCAACGCGGCTTCACTTCGCTCATCAATTCTGCGAAGCGAGCATCTGAGCGAACGTTAACCAGGAGCGGGTCCCGCTTCGCTAGATACGGGTAATTAATGAACCCCTGCGCGACCGCAGCCTTGAGCCACCTAATTGCAGCGTCGTGATGCCCGAGCAACGAGTAGCCATCAGCCAGGAACAGAGCGAGATACTCCGTCCATGCCGCGGCCTGTTCCAACTGCGGCGTAACCTGTTTGACGGCGCCTTCGGCATCCCCTCGCAAAGCTCTGCTCAGAAAGAGGCTCAGCGAACCATAGGCGGTTCCTGCCAACGCAGCCCCTTCTGCGTCAAGGACTTTGATTGCTTCTTCGCGCTTATTGGCGATCGCCAGGTAATAGGCGGCATAAACTCTGGCGGGATTACCGGGATCCGTGAGATGGAATATTCGTCGCGCTGCATCTACGCAATCATCAAGTCGCCCGGCACTAAACCGTCGCCATGCTGCCTGCGCCCAATTTAGTGGGTGCAGCGGATCCAGGCGCAGCGACTCCTGAAACATCGGCTGCGCCCACTCGTTGAGTTCCTGACCAGCACTGAGGAGATGACGAATCAACTCGTTCAGGACCATGGAATCACCGGGCCTCTGTTCGTGGGCGGTTCGAAGATCCCGCAATGTACTTTCTATATCGCCACGCTTGGCCGCGACCAATCCTCTCAGGAAGATGGCGAGGCAATTCTGCGGATCCTGTTCGAGCGCCTTCGTGGCGTAGGCGGCCGCCTCATCCAGATACTTTACTTCCGGGCGAATTGAGAAGTTGAGGTAATACCAGGAGACCAAACCTCTCGTGGCGAGCAGCAGTGAGTTTTCACCGATAAGTGATAGTCCGGAATCCACGAGTTTTTGCGCGCGATCAAGCCCTTCGGCCGTAAAGAGATAAATTTCGTGACGCGCGCGCATGTAACAGTCGTAAGCGGCGGCGTTATCAATCGGCCGCTCGGCAATGACCTGCGCTTCGTTTTCGGTGAGCCGAACCTTGAGGGCATTCACGATCTTTCGCGAAATCTCTTCCTGGAAACCAAACACGTTCGCCAGGGTCCCGGAGTACTTCTCGCTCCAGAGCGGAGTATCACTAACTACCTCGATTAGTTCTGCAGTAATTCGCAAATCATCGCCAACTTTTCGGACTGACCCTGACACGACGTGCGTCACTGCCAATTCCTTCGCAATCGAAACGGTGTCCTTTGAAGTTCCTTTAAACGTCATCGACGAATTACGCGAGATGACTCTGAGCGCCTTGATCACAGAAAGGTCGCTGATGATTTCTTCGGTCAGACCGTCGCTGAAGTATTCGTTGTCAGCGTCGGGACTTCGATTGACGAATGGCAGAACTACGATTGCCGGGCGACTGACGAAACTAGAACTCGAGCGAGTCTCAAGCGAAACATACGATGCTGCAGAGGAAGTAGATATCGACTTCTCATCGGCAATATCCAAACCGGCCTTGCGCAGACCGTCAATAAGTCGCTCGCGATACTCAGCATCAAACCACTTGCTTAGCTCGTTGTGTATCGTCGTGCTGAAGTTCGGACGCAGTTTGAGCAATTCGCGAACGGCCTTAGCAGCGACTTCGCGGTCTCCGAGTTGTCCAGCAGCAGCAGCAAGAGCCACGTGCATACCCCAATGGCCGGGCAAATTCGCCTTGCGAACAAAGCTCAGTGCGCCGCGGTCATCGCCTTGTCGATACGCATTGAAGTAGTCGGCATACCAGAACCAACCAGGATGATTAGGGTTGATCTGTTTCGCGCGCGAGGCGAGTGCAAGACCACGTTCGTAATCGCCTACATAGGTGAGCAACTCACCCATGAAAGCGAGTGAGTTTCCGTCCATCGGATTGAGCGCCACAGCTCGTTCTGCTGCGTTACGAAAACTCTGAAAGTCCTTTTGGAAGAAACGGGCCTGGGCCAAACTGAAGTACGCAAGGTGATTGGATGGCCCAGCTTCGACTGCGCGCTGAGCTGCCGTTGTTCCAAGGTTGAGTGCATCAGGATGAAGGTTGAATCCTTGTCCGTAGTCCTGGTGGAATAACAAAGCCAACATAGCCCAGGCATCAGCATTACTCGGCGCCTTCTCTACAGCTAGTTCCAGGCAAGATCGTGCAGCTGCAAGTTCTTTGGGAGTTACTCGATCGAAGTAACGGAAACTGCGCAGTACAGCTTCGTAAGGACTTAACTCATCCGGATTCTTGCCGCACACAACTTCACTCATGCTTCGAGGGAGCACACCATTTACGTCGGCTATGGTCGAGACGATCCTCGGTACGAGATCATCTTGCAGCGCGAATACTTCCTCAGCACGGAATTGACGATCGTATGTCTCGGCCCACAGATGGGCGCCGGTGCTTGCGTCAATGAGTTGCACTGATACGCGCAACGACGAACCAGCGATACGCAGACTTCCTTCCATCACATAACGTGCGCCAAGTGTCTTACCAACATCGCGGACGTCGTCTGTTTCGTTTGCGTATCGAAGTGTCGAACTGCGCGAGATCACTCGCAGGTAAGAGAAGCGCGACAGACCAGTGATGATCTCCTCGGACAACCCTTCAGCGAGAGTTGCAACTTCTGTGTTTGAACCGGTGAACTTGAATGGAAGCACAGCAACCCAAAACCCCTCATCACTTCGGGCTTCACTCGAAACAAAAGGCGTAGACGAGAACGCCGCCACTGATTGTTCCACTGCACCAATTTCCAGCCCCGCTTTGCGCAGACCATCCATCAATTGCTCGACTAGATCAGGCTCGATCCACTTGCCGTGAAGCTCTCGCGCGACGATGGCGTAGTCAGGTTTCAGCACGAGCATATCGCGAAGCGATTTGTGCGCTGCCTCCATGTGGCCCAGTTGCGCGTAGCAGATGGCCAGCACAGCGTGTGTGTAAAAGTTGTCCGGCGCGTTTAGCTTGAGGGCTATGTCGAGCGCGGCCTGGTAGTCCTGTTTTCGATAAGCATCGTGCCAGGCGGTGTAGTGGTACCAACCCGGATGATTTGGATTTAGCTGAAGTCCTTTGTCAGCTAACGCACAGCCACGTTCCCAATCTCCCGAGTAGGCAATGAGCAGGCCCATGAATGCAGCGGTAGCTCCATCCATCGGGTTGAGCGAAACGGCACGTTCTGCAGCTACTCGAAAGGAACGCGTCTCTTTGCGAAAGAACAGAGCCTGGGCTAGAGCGTAATAAGGCAATGAGTGAAGCGGCGCTGCCTGCACAGCTGTGCGCGCCGCGGTCAGTGCTTTATCGAGCGAATCCGGTTGGTGAATGTGCCAGTGCCCGTACTCGTCTGCGTAAATCACCGACAACATGGCCCAACAGTCGCCGTTGGCAGGAGCCTCCTGGACCGCGCGTTCGAGGCAGCTGCGAACTTCGGCAAGTTCTTCAGGAGTAAAGCGTTCGTTGTAACCAAAGCTACGCAGCAGCGACTCATAGGGGCTTAACTGATTTGGCGCTTTCTTTCGCACGACCTCACTCATACTGCGTGGCAGCGCCCCATGCATATCAGCGACGCTCGAAACGATCTTGGGCACAAGTTCGTCCTGCACGGCAAAGATCTCTTCAGAATGAAATGGACGATCGTAAGTCTCGGCCCACACGTGTGCCCCGGTATTCGCATCAACCAGTTGAACCGACACGCGCAACACCGAACCCGCCTGGCGCAAACTTCCCTCCAGTACATAACGCGCGCCAAGCTGCTTACCAACGTTACGCACGTCTGAAGTCTGATTTGCATAGCGTAATGTGGAACTGCGTGCGATCACACGCAGATATGAAAAGCGATTGAGACCGGTGACGATCTCGTCGGACAGTCCTTCCGCAAATGTCGAAAGCCCTGCATCTGTGCCGGTTGCTTTGAAAGGGAGGACTGCAACCCAGAAACCTTCATCAGCTCGAGTCTCACTAGAAGCCAGAGACGGCGAGGCCTTTGACAGTTGTGCATCGCCGGCAGTTTCAAGACCTGCCTTACAAAGTCCATCCATCAAGTGATCGACAAGTTCAGGCAGATACCACTTTGAAAACTCATCACGTCCAATCAAAGGAAAGGCCGGCATCATCGTCAGCACCTCTCGCAGATGCCTGGCAGCTGCCTCAGTTTCTCCAAGCTGGCCCTGTACTGCGGCGAGCAGTGCGTGCATCAACCAATTCTTCTGTGGATTTCCTTTCAGCAAGAAAGGCCGGGCGCTCAGGTAGTCGCCTTTGCGATACGCATCGAGAAAAGGCACCGACCAGTACCACGAGGGATGATTCGGATTCAATAGTCGCGCCTGTTCCGCCAATTCGGAGCCGCGTTCCCAGTTGCCGGAAAAGGCGATCAAGTGACCCAGGTACTCAACCGTAGATCCGTCCATTGGATTGAGTGCGATCGCTCGTTCGGCCGCATCGCGGAAGGGATCGAATTCCTTACGAAAGAACAATGCCTGCGCTAGAGCTCCCCAAGCGAAATGATTAGCGTGCGCAATTTCAACTGCCTTCCGAGCGGCCCCAAGCGAACGTCCGAGTGAGTCAGGCTCCACATTGAAACCAAACCTGTGTTCCTCACCAAACATCATTGAAAGCATGGCCCATAGATCAGCGTTGCCTGGCTCTTGTTCGACAGCGCGCTTCAGACTGGATCTAACAATGGCATGCTCTTCAGCGGCGATATTCTCGAAGTAGCCGAAGCTCCGCAGCAACACTTCGTAAGGACTTAGTTGTTCTGGAGCTTTGCGGCGAACGCTTTCGCTCATGCTGTGGGGCAGAGCGCCGTACCAGTCGGCGACAGTGGAGACAATGCGTGGAACAAGGTCGTCCTGTAGCTCAAAAATGTTTTCGGGACTGAATTCTCGCTCGTAGTTTTCGACCCAGAGGTGGGCACCCGTGGTCGCGTCGACGAGTTGCACGGCCAGGCGTAGCTTTGTCCCTGCATGTCGGAGGGTGCCTTCCATCACATAGCGTGCGCCAAGTTCTGTACCGACATTCCGGAGATCCGTCGTTTGGTTTGCGTAGCGCAGAGTTGAGCCGCGGGCAATGACACGCAGGTAAGAGAACCGGGACAGTCCAGTAAGGATGTCCTCAGAAAGCCCCTCCGCAAGGGCCTCAAGATCTGAATTGGCCCCGCGGTACTTGAATGGCAGAACTGCAACCCAAAAGCCTTCTTCTTCGCTGCGTGCTTTTGGTTTGTCAGCGGCGATGCGAATAGGAAACGTTTTGCTACTTCCGTATTTCTCAATTTCCTGTAACGCTTGGGCGACTTCGCTCGCCATCGGACGCTTGCTGGCATCCTTGTCAAGCATGCGCAAAATCAATTCATCAAGTGCTGGCGGAAAGTGAGATTTCAGACTGGTCATCGACGGCGGCGTCTGCGAAGTGATCGCGTGCAAGTAGCCAATCATCGTTTCCGACTTGAATGGATGACTTCCCGTGGCTAGTTGATACAGAACGATGCCGAGTGCAAAGACGTCGGACGGAGAGCCGACTGTTTGTCCACTCGCTTGTTCCGGTGACATGTATGCGAGCGTGCCCATCACTGTGCCCGGTGTTGTTTGTTGCGCGAGCGTCATCGCTTCGGGATCACTCGAGGTTGTGGGCAGCAAACGAGCGAGGCCGAAGTCCAACATCTTCACATAACCATCCTCGCGCACCATGATGTTGTCAGGCTTGATGTCGCGATGTGTGATTCCGGCTGCGTGTGCGCCGCTCAGTGCTTTCGCCATTTGCGCACCGAGAGTAAAGAACGTTTCAAGTGAGTTATCTTTTGCGATGACAGAGCGCAACGTGCGTCCGGCAACAAACTCCATGACTATGAAGCGGCCGCTTTCACTTTCACCGATGTCGTAAACAGAAATGATGTTTGGATGATTGAGGGCTGAGGCAGCTTTTGCTTCCTGCGTGAAGCGGCGCACTCGTTCTGAGTCTTCGGTGAATTCAGCGGGCAGAAGCTTTAGAGCGACCTTGCGACCGAGTCGCGTGTCTTCCGCCAACCACACTTCACCCATCCCGCCTTCGCCGATTTTTGAAAGGATGCGGTAGTGGGAGATCTGTGAATTTAAGGGAAGCCGCTCGCTCATTCTGGGGATCGCGAGTCTTCTCAATAACTAATCAGTCTTAGTAGTTAGGAATGCAGTGAATTCAAGTGCCGAATTCAACTCCGGATTGGAAATACTAGGGAAAGCGTGACAGGGCTGGTCTTGCTGAATAGTGGCAGCCTACTCTTCCGAACCGGGTATGCAGCGCATTCTAACCGACTCGACTCAAATAGCACTATCTGGATGAACTGCCTTGTGTCCGCCCACGGTATATCTTCAGAATTGGCGCGCTCAAAAATATCATCCGCAGATTACGCTGATTCTTTTCTTAGAGCCGTTGGGCATCACCTTTCTCTCAAAAAATCTGTGTAATCTCCGTAATCGGTGGATGATCTACAGTTTATTTCGTGCTGCTACCGAGCCGCTCTTTCAACTCTGAGAACCAGTTCAGCACGAGCTCTACATGAGTGATGGCCCGGTCCGACTCCACCAGCTGGACATGCAGGAATCGCGTCCCGTCCCGGGTAATACTCCAGCTCGTGTTGCCAGTAGGGCCTCTGACAAAACCTCCTTCGTGCACTACATGCGGCTGGCTTGCGGACCACTCCGTCCCGGGCGAGACGCTAGCGCTCATCAGCTTCGAGCCGTTCTGAAAAAACAACTCGCGGCCATCACGGGACCAGAGCGGCTCGATGCCGCCATCCATCGAGACCTGCCGTCTAGGGCCTGGCCCGGGAAATGGCGACACGTAAATCTCCTGGCGCGACGAAACGGATGCCTGGTATGCGAGCCACTTGCCGTCAGGCGAAAACTGGCCATCAGACTCGCCGGCCGGCGCTGTGAAAAAGTGACGGGGTGTCCGATCGCCGTCGAGTTGCATGAGCCAGATGTTTACACCGCCTGGTTCCTGCGCGCTGTTCTCATTGAACACGAGCCAATGGCCGTCGGATGAAACAGACGTTGGCGTCTGAATCGCATCTTGCTTCGTGGCGAGGCGTTCTTCGATACCTGAGCCATCGGCCATTCGCCAGGAGAGATTGCGTAATCCCTGGCTCGTCCCCCGGTAGATGATGTGCGTGCCGTCGGCGGTCCAAAGAGGCGACTGGCTGCTGCCGGCGCTCTCTCCGATCGGCGTTATCGTGCTGCGAGCGAAATCGTATATCCAAAGTTCGGTCTTGCCTCCCCTGATCTGTACGATCGCCCGTGCACCGTCGGGCGAGATCATCACGTTCTCGTAATCCCGCTCGGGCAGAGGGAGTGGTTCTACCTTGCCGGTACGTTCGGTCCACACTAGTTGCGCGGCATTCAGGCTGCGCCCGCCGGCAACGTAAGCCAGCGTGCCAGCGCCGGACACGGCGTAGTTGCCAGATCCTTCGGTGCCGATTTCGTTTATTCGTTCCGACATCGCAACCGGCACCGCGCGCCCGAGATCAGGATTTGACGGTCGCCACGACACCGCAAAGAGTTCGCCGAGGCGAACGTAGACCAGCATACCCAGCTTCGGCACGTAACGCGGCGCGTCGCCGCCCTTTACCAAAATGTGGTGATCCTTGCTCCCGATCTCCTGAATCGCGACGTTGTGTTCATCGTTGCCGGGGCCTGTCCACACTGCGAACAGCAGCATGTTGCTACCCGCAACGAGGTGCGGCCATCGATGACTGATCTCGCCGCTGGCCGGATCCTTCCGAGTGACTTCGGTCGCTGTGCCTCCACCTTCCGGCACCCGCCAGATACCACCAATGTTCGTGGGAGCGAAATAGATGAAACCATCGCTGCCCCAAGCGCCACCGCGCGAAAACGGCGCGTCGGCGAGCGTCTGCATTGCGGCACCGCCGACAGCGATCTTGCGGAGTTTGGATTCAGCAAAGAACGCGATCCATTGCCCGTCAGGAGAGAAAAACGGACTCTGGCACCCCTCGGTTCCGTCGAGCGCGCGCGGCGCAGCGTCGCTTAGTGTGCGAACGAAGAGTTGTGTCTTGCCTCCACGAAGTCCGGCGTATGCGACGCGATTACCATCCTCGGACAGCGCGATGGGCCACTGACTGGTCAAGCCCAATTCGTCACCGTCGGGCAGCACTACACTCACATGCGCCACATCTACATCGGCGGGTGCGGTACCGTGCAGCAGCCATCGCGTGAGCCCATAGGTTGTGGCGACAAGCGCCAACGCACATGCAGCCACAACCAACGCGCTAATCCAGGAACGACTTCGCCAGCCGCTGAGTTTTTCTGGGGCCGCACTATCTAAGGTCAGCGCTGTTTGCGTCCTGCTCGCGCCCGACGAACTAGGGGTAGACAGCGCTTCGAGCGCAAACCCAAGATCGGATGTCGATTGAAAACGACGTTCTGGTTTCTTTTCCAGACACCGTCGAACGATCCGTTCAAGCGACGGGCTAATGTTCGGGTTCGAGTCAGTTAGTTCGTCCGGCTCTTCTTTGAGAATAGCCGACATCGTTTCGGCCATTGTTTCGCGACGGAACGCACGTCGTCCGGTAATCATCTCGTACAGGATCGCGCCAAACGAAAAGATGTCTGAACGGTAATCAGTCGAGTGGCCGCGCACCTGTTCCGGTGACATATAACCAACGGTTCCCATTACGACGCCGGGATTGGTGATTGCTCTCCGCGTTGCGTCCTCTGAACTGTTCGCATCGACCTTGGCTGCGCGCAGCTTCGCGATGCCGAAGTCGAGTATCTTCACGCGATCATCTTTCGTAATGAATAGATTTTCAGGTTTCAGATCGCGATGCACGATGCCTTTCTCGTGTGCGGCAGAAAGTCCACTGATGATCTGGTGCGCGTAATCGATTGTTTTGCGAAGCGGTATTGGCCCTTCATCCAAACGTTGACGAAGTTCTTCGCCCTCGAGCAGTTCAGCCACGATGTAAGGCGAGCCGTCGTAAGTGCCGACGTCGTAAACGGTGAGAATATTTGGATGATTGAGAGCCGAAGTAGCACGTGCCTCCTGCTCGAATCGCTGAAGACGATCTCCATCGCCCGAAAAATCAGTCAGCACAATCTTGATAGCGACTTCACGATCAAGTCTTGTGTCACGAGCGATATAAACTTCGCCCATACCGCCTGCACCGATTTTTGAAGTGATGTTGTAGTGTCCGAGTGTCGTGTTGGGGGATAAAGTCATTGTCGATTTCCGTCCGATACGCTTTAGCTTGTCGTGACTTTTGAATTAGAGCAGAGAGTTTTCAATTCGAATTGTTCTTCACTCCGGAGGAGTGCGATGTTTATAGCTATCGTCTAATGAATAGAAACTTCGCCGAAGGCGCCGGAGGTTTTTGTGGTTTCCGATCTAGAAACATCTCGCTCCTTCGAAAAGGAACCACCCTTTTGGGATCGAGGTTAGCATTACTTCGGCAACCCGACGCGCTTAAGCAAATCAACAAAGCGAGGATCGTCGCGCAATGGATCCATCAATGGATCTACACTTAGAAGCGGAACGTAATAACCGCGCTCGTTAAAACTTTTTTCCAGTGCGACAAAGGCGTGATCTTTGTCCCCCAAACCGACATAGATCACGGCAAAGTCGTAGGAGTCGACGGGCTCGGTTTTTTCGAGATCACGTAACTTCTGCGTGCTCAACCAATTTTGCGAGACCGAAGTCAAGAATCTTTGCGTGACCATCGCGGGTGATCATTACGTTGTCGGGTTTCAAATCGGGATGAACGATCCCTGCGGCATGAGCTTTCGCTAATCCTTCCGCGACATGCTGCAGGTATCGCAAGAGTTTTCTTAAATTGGTTTGCTCTTGATGAATTTTCTGGCGCAGCGTCACCCCATCGATAAACTCCAGGGCGATGAAATTAACGCTGTCACCCTCGCCGATTTCATGAATAGTGGCGATGTTCGGGTGATTGAGCGCCGCCGCGGCCTTCGCCTCCTGAGTAAACCGCCGCATTCGATCCTCGTTAGCAGCAAGCTGCCTCGGCAGAACCTTCAACGCCACCTTCCGATCAAGCTTCGTGTCCTGCGCCAGATACACCTCGCCCATCCCGCCTTCGCCGAGCTTAGAAACGATGCGGTAATGCGACAGTGTGCTATCGGCTGATAGTTCTTTGATTATTGGTCTTCCTCTTCGTTATGTGAAAGGATTCCGGTCGCAAGGTCATTCGGCGTGGGTACAGATCCCAGCTGCACCGTTCCGGCTTCGCTGTTGAGCGATGAAGAATCATTAACTAACTCCGCGCCATCAACGCGACAGAAGACAAGTGCGTGGTCAGTCTCAACGCGATTACATTGGGGGCAACGTCTCATTTTGGAGTGCGGCTTGACGCCGCTTTGCTTTGAATATTCGAGTCTACGACTATCAACACGGTACGATCGCCAACTGAAGGAAGCGGCGTCAGTCCGCCGCACGCAAAATCAGTTGAGTCTTTTCAGCAGTGCCTGGAACCTTGGATCGGCACGGAGTGAATCAAACGCTGGATCGTACTTGATCGAGAAGAACCAGTCGTCGCCTTTTTCTGAAGCGATGCTGAGTTGGGCGAGGGCCTCTTCCTTCTCCCCGAGTTCCGCGAGAAGGCTCGCTCTGCGCGTCTCACTGTTTCCGAGCTTGCCCCAATCCGTTCGCAAGAGTTCACGCAGGTACGCCGTCCAGCCGCCGGCGGCGAACGTCTCGCGCAGTCGCTGTGCGTCGGCTGGTTGATCCAACAACTCGAATGCGCGCGTGCGCTCAGCTACTGACGCTGCGTGATCACCCTTCATCCGGTAAAGAAACGAGATGTGCGAATGCGCCCAGGCGAATTCGGGGTCGATTTGCATCGCCTTCTTAACCTCTGCGATCCCATTGTCAATCTTGCCCGCCGCGACCAGACACGCGCCTCGGTTGTTTCGAATGTCTGGAAGGGTTGGTTCGATTGCGATCGCGCGGTCGATCGCAGCGAGAGATTCATCGTATTTGCCGAGCATGAGCAGACGCCAGCCGTTAATTTGATAAGCGCGGGCGTTGTTCGGGTCGAGTTCGAGGGCGCGTTTCAACTCGCGCTCAGAAGCGGCGAAATCATAGTCCAGCATCAACTGAAAGCCGAGGTCCACGTGTGCGTCCGACAACTTATTGTCGATCGCGAGTGCCCGCAGGATGTATTCCTTCGCTTTCGGCCTGTCGCGCTCTCTGATGAACTCGGCCAGCGCGGCATAGCCGAGCGCGAAGTTTGGATCTTTGGCAATCGCCTGCTGGAAGTAACTTTCCGCTCGATCAAATTCCTTCCCAACCCGCTTGTTCAAATAGAACCGGCCCTGCAAGTAGAGTCGATAGGCTTCCGGGTCGTTGGTGTAATTCTTTGCCAACTTTTGCTGATCGGCTCCCGAAAGTTTCGGTCTGAGTTTGGTCGAGACGTCGTGTGCGATCAGATTCTGAAGTGCGATCAACTCCGATGGTCTGCGGTCATAGTCATCAGTCCAGATGACGTTCTCAGTGCGGGTATCAACGAGTTCGAGAGTGAGATGAAGTTGATCACCACGCCCGCCGACTAAGTGTCCGATCAAAACGGACTGCACGTTCAATTCATTGCCAATATTCCGTGGGGTAGTTTGTTTGCCTTTGTAAGTGAAGACGGTGCTTCTCGATTTAACGGCCAGATCAGGCAGCAGCGAAAGACTCTTGATCAGTGTCTCCGTCATTCCGTCGGAGAGGTATTCGACATCTGCGTTACCGCTTTCATTGACAAACGGCATCACCGCAATGGATTGAATCGAAGCCGCGGTCTTTCGCGAGAAATAGAAGTAACCACCAATGACAACGCAGAGGATCACTAACGCTATCAAGCCGAATACAACTCCGCGACGCTTTGGTTTAGCCAATCCGCTCGTGCTGTTGGGAATCGCGGTTCCCGGAAGAATAGTTGTTGGCGCGGTGGCGCGCGCGATCACAACATCGGTTTGATTCGGAAGCAGGTTCGTTTCGATTTCACTCGAGACTGACCCGGAGCCCAACCTAATCGTGCCAGCCTCATCGATAACCGAGCCGGAATTGCCGACCAACGTCGCGCCATCCACGCGACAGAACTTCAGCGCTTCGTCAGTCTCAACGCGATTACATTTCGGGCAACGTTTCACAGGGTTTGCAGTTTTCTTCACTCCGTCGGAGCGAAGAGTTCGAGCACTGATTGTTAATTCACTTCCGCACTAGCGCGGTCCAGTTTAAGAGCACAGTCGGTGCTGGTGCCTTCGTGTCACCGATCATGGTCCCAATCAGGAATCGTTGACCGTCTGGAGAGACGTCAACTTCGTGAACATTTAAGGTCCAGGACAGCATTCGCGTTTTGAATAGAGCTTTGGGAGTGTTGAATTCGAATTCGCTTCCAGACGTTTTCACATTCGAGGCCATCAGCTGACCATCTTGAGCAACAAAAAACAGCTCTGTTCCATCTCGACGCCATACGGGAAACTTGCCGCCCGCGGTCGAAATGCGTTTTCTGTCTGAACCCAGCTTACCGTCAGTAAATGATTGAACGTAGATTTCGTAAGTTCCGGTTTCGTCGCTGCTGTAAGCAAGCCACTTTCCATCTGGCGATAGTTGTGGGTTCTGTTCGTCAGCGGCTGAGTTCAGTAGCAAAGTTTCCCTGCGTTCGCCGGTCATCGAAAGCGCGTACATATCCAGTCTAGTTTTCACGCCGCGTCTTAAGAAAATAATATAGCGTCCATCGGGCGACCACTGGGAAGTGAAGTTTGTACCGGCGTAAATCTGTTCCGCATCGCCGAGACCGTTAGCATTCTTCAAACAGATGCCAACGTCGCAGTTATACGCGATGCGGTTTCCATCGGGGGACCAAACGGGCATCTGAGCAAACGTTGATGTGATCCTGAGAGTCGTGCCTTTTTCCAGATCCTCGACCCAGATGTTGTTGTTACCGCCGTCACTCGGAGCTTTCTTGACCAGCACTCGCTTCCCATCAGGCGAGATTTGCGGATCCTGGCCCACACTAACTTTTGTCGGTGTATCAACAGCTCCGACTTGTTTGCCTTCTCGATCAAACCAAACAAGTTGGTAATCTCTCTGCCACTGTCCTTGCCAAATCAATATTCCATTGTCAGAAACTGAGAAGCGCCTGACATTGCCCATTGCATTGCGTTGACCGCTGATAATCGGTATTGCTTCGCCCGACAGTTTGTTCGAGGAATCCAACGCCTGAGCAACCAGGGTGTCGTTACGGATATAGAGGAGCCAACCTTGACGTGCAAATACGAATGGCGTTGGCCCAACTTCTCCGACAACTTGACTTATTTCGGGTGAGTCAAGTGAGCCTACCCAAATACCCGCCTGTACCGTGCCAGTTTGCCTGCGAAACAGAAACTTGCGGCCGTCCGATAGAAAGATGGGATTGATTTGTCGTTCGTCCGGACGAGGAACAGAATTCATTGCTAATATCTGTGGCTCTCCCCCCTGGGATGAGACCTGCATCAGCAGCAAACGATAGTCGGGCTCAAACACAATCACACCGGAGTTGCTCCAAGTTCCGCCCGTGAGTCGAGCTGAATCGCACAAGACTTGTGCATTACCGCCTGCGAGATCAGAGCGCTTCAGTTTTCCATTCGAGCCAAATGCCACCGAACGGCTGTCCGGCGACCAGAATGGCTCGACCGCATTGTCTGACCCTGGCAGAAGCGTGGCGTCTGACGAATCAAGCGTTCGGACATACAACATACTCTTGCCGTCCGAAGAGCTTGCGCTGAATACGATCTTCTGACCATCAGGAGAAATCACTGCCGCATCTAGCAGACCATCGTTAAAAGATAAGTTTGGCGGAGGATTGAACGAGAGTCTTACGGCGGTTGCACCAGCTGAAGAAGGATTTTTGAAATAAGTGAAGAGAATGACAGCAGCTGCAACCAAAGCAAACGCTCCCGCCAAGATCCACGGTGGACGACTGCTCCACGTTGATCTTGGGGTTTCAACGACTACCGCGCTCGCTGCGCTCGCAACGGTCGCAAGTCCACCAGATGAACCTGTTGGACTAGCCAATGCTTCGAGAGCGAAACCCAGATCATGAGCTGAGTGAAAGCGGTGCTCAGGCTTCTTCTCAAGACACCGACGCATAAGTTTTTCGAGGGCCGGCGTCACTCTTGATGCATCACCATCAAGATCGGAGACATCATCCTTCAGGATCGCGTGCATCGTCTCGACCACAGACTCACGATGAAACGCTCGTTTGCCGGTAAGCATCTCAAACAGAATTACACCGAATGCGAAAATGTCTGAACGCTGATCCGTTAACTGGCTTCGCACCTGCTCCGGCGACATGTAGCCAACCGTCCCCATCACCACACCGGGATTAGTAATCGCCTTGCGCGTAGCATCTTCAGAACCTTGCGCCTCGCCGCTGTTGCCGCGAAGTTTTGCTAATCCGAAATCGAGGATCTTTACGCGATCATCTTTAGTGATGAATACGTTCTCGGGTTTCAGATCACGATGAACGATTCCCTTTTCATGAGCAGCAGAGAGCCCGCTGACTATTTGCTGTGCGTAGTCGATAGCCTTGCGTAGTGGAATCTGCCCAACATCCAAGCGATCACGAAGTTCTTCGCCTTCGAGTAGTTCAGCCACAATGTACGGAGAGCCTTCGTGCGTGCCTATGTCGTAGACAGTGAGAATGTTTGGATGATTGAGTGCCGAGGTGGCGCGTGCTTCCTGCTCAAAACGCTGCAAACGATCTGAGTCGCTCGAGACTTCTATTGGCAGGAGTTTGATCGCAACTTCGCGATCGAGTCTGTTGTCACGAGCGCGATAGACTTCGCCCATGCCGCCGGCGCCAATCTTAGAGACAATTGTGTAATGTGCGAGTGTGGTGTTGGGGGAGAGGGACATGGTGGATTCTTGATTGCCGATTGCCGATTTGATGTCCGATATGCTTTACAGCTTGTCGGCCCAACTTCTGTCGGTTTCAAACTCTATTGCAAAAGTCCTGATCGACTGAGCACCGAAGGTGCGACATATAGTAATCAGCGGCAAGCACGACTGCTTTTGGCGTCGGGCGATAGGTACATTTGAGTCTTCGACTTCGCCGAGCTGCGAAAGTGGATTTCGGAACGCCGAGCTTAGTATCGGTTTGAATACGCTAGTGGTTTGCCCTATCTGTAATGGACCGTGCCGATCCTTAATGTTGAATGTGCGTGCAGAGATGTAGTGCGACTATTCGCCACCTACCGTCCTGGCGAGTGTAGACACGAAGAAATCTGTAAGTGCCCGAGAGATCGCGGTTGCGATAGCGCCATTTCGCGGTTTCACTTCCGAAGATCAAACCTGTGTTACCGGAGACACGCGTAGTAGCGCTGTGGGGAGTCAACGATTCGACTGTTACTACACCGTTGACCACATCGGAGATGAACTGCCCTTTGTCGTCACCTTCAAAAGGATAGGCAAGCTCAAACTCATCGGCCATGATCCCATCCAACGCGTCTCGGTCCTTTTGTGATAGAGCTCTGGTCCACTCTTCATTCGCAAGCTTCAGTTCGCGTTCCGCTGATTGCACGTTAACTGAGATTGCTGGGGGTTCATTCTCATCAGCCATACACAGGCCTTTCTAAAAGCTTATCTTCAGATGTAAGTGAAGCAACGCCATTATGTTGTCTGCCAGATTACCGCAAACGAGGCCTTTCAGGCGACTCTCAATAGGTCGGCAATTCGTAGAGTCTACAATGCTTTGCTTTTTAACCACTCAATCAATTCGCTCAAGGTGATCGTTAGAGTTTGTCTTGACCAGCAGGATCTGTTCCGATGTGCATCAGCAGTATGGACGCGTTCAGACCTATTACTTTTGCCCTTCACCCAGTTTATCCCGGTGAAAACTTGTGACAGTCGCGGCTGACATCGCTCGGCTGGGACGATTGCGGCGAGTCACACGTGAACTGTGGCAAGTCTTTGGCCGAAAGTGTTGCTTTTGGTAACCGGTAGCGTTGTGAATAGACGGGGAAAAGAACAGATCAAAATTGAATGGAAACCCGGTAAATATTGAAGAAATTACGACTGAACACGGACGGCGAAAACGCAGGGCGCATTTGATTTGTCTTCCGAGTTTCTTCGAAAGAGCTCTTGAGCATCAAAATCTTATCAATCGGATACTGTCAGAAGTAACAGTAACTCGCACCTAATCCGAGCCGGTACAATTCGAAGTTCTATAGTCATTCCATCGCCGTTTCCAAAAAATCGACAGGAGGTCTCGCACGTGCTTCAAACAGAGATCATTAGATCACAAGATACAAAGCCGCCTTTGCACACTCGACAAAAATTCGTGGCAATCATGATTGCGGCCCTTCTGATCTTCGTGAGCGCTACGCCAGGTGCGGCGCAGCGAACCAATAACTCCTCAGCTCCATCCCTATCCCAAGATCCACTTGAGCGCATGAACGAGTCGGTAGACGAGCTGGTCAAAAAGGTTTGGCCCAGCGTCGTACAGATTCTTGTCACAAGTTACGGACCACGCGAATCGGTCGATCGAGGCAATACCAGCATTGTCGTGGGCCCGCAGCGCTCGGTCGGATCCGGTTTCGTCATCGATCCTGATGGTTACATTGTGACAAATGCACACGTCGTGAGCGGTGCACAACGAATCCAGGTGGTCATTCCCCCTGCTGACGCGAATGGCAGCCTTGCGTCAGCATTGTCTTCGAGGACAAACATAGTCTCGGCCCGGATAGTCGGTCTCACCAGCGAGATCGATCTTGCAGTGCTCAAGGTTGAAGCGAAGCTTCCTGCATTGCCACTCGCCACCTATACAAAAGTACGTCAGGGTGAACAGGTGTTTGCTTTCGGGAGTCCGGGCGGTCTGCGAAATACAATCACCCGCGGAATAGTTTCAGCAGTAGCGCGACAAACCGATCCTGACTCTCCATTGATCTACGTTCAAACTGATGCTGCTATCAATCCTGGAAACTCAGGTGGACCACTCGTTAACATTAAGGGAGAAGTCGTTGGCGTTAACACCTTCATTCTTTCACAGTCCGGTGGAAACGAGGGGCTTGGTTTTGCCATTCCGTGTGCGACGGCACGGACCGTGTTCAAGCAACTCAGGCAATATGGTCAGCTACGACGCCAGGAAATCGGCATAGGAATCCAAACAATTACGCCAATCATGTCCGCCAGTCTTAATTTGCCTCGCGATTACGGAGTAATCGTCTCTGATGTTTTGCCTGGTAGTCCAGCTGAAGCGAATGGTGTGAAAACTGGCGACATCCTGATATCAGTTGATGCCCAACCTGCCGACAACTTACCAACAGTCAATTATTATTTTCGTCTCCGTGATTCGGCGGAGAATGTCCAGCTGACCGTGCTACGTGAGGGTAACCAAAAGAACCTTAGCGTACCGGTCGTTGAATTGAAGAGTGAACTTGATGACGTTTCTTCGATGGCCAACGCTGAGCGTAACCTTGTTGCCACGCTCGGCATTCTCGGAGTTGAAATCGATCAACGAATTGCGTCGATGGCTAAAGGGTTACGAGATCCTTACGGAATCATCGTCGTTGCGCGCACAGCTGGAGCAACGACCGAAGTACCACTAGCAGTCGGTGACGTCATTCGCACAATGAATGGAAAGCCGATGAACACGCTCGATACCTTGCGTAATACTTTACACAGTCTTCCTGCAGGTGCTCCGATTACCCTTCAGCTACAACGTGAAGGGCGCCTCGTGTACATGTCGTTTACATTGGATTGAAAACGGGTACCTTGTCGCGGCACCTGTTCTGGTTGAGAGAGAATTCTCGTTTCGTTGGGCGGGGCAGAAGGGTGCAGTAAGTTTCGTCGTCCTTGCGCGGGGTGATCACGCAGCGTTTTGCCGCGACTCAACACAGTCGGGATGTAGTTCTGACCATCGATCTCCCAGAGCTGAAATGTTCGATTTGCTTTAGCTCGTCGGTCCTGAGTTCTTCATAACAGAGGGAGTGGGTTTTGCGACAAGCTGAAGAGCCTCGTGCAAAAGTCGTAACAGGGATCTCAGCGCCAACGGCGCGAAATATGACAGCCAGGGGCAAGCGACGAAGGAGCGCCGCCCCTGGGAAAGTGGACCCCCGCAAGGTTGTAAGCCCTGAAAGGGCGGGATAACAAGTGTTCGCGACAGAAACATTGTGAAAGACCATCATCGTCAGGTCACGTTTCAGGATGAGTATCGAAAAGTTCCTTAAAGCCTACGAGGTAGAATACGACGAACGATACGTGTGGGACTGAAATCTATCTCGCCCTTTCAGGGCTGCTAATCGTGTATGTACTCGATCCCAGGGGCGGCGCTCCTTCGTCGCTTGCCCCTGGCTATCATATTTCGCGCCGTTGGCGCTGAACTCAGAGACGTGACTTTTGCAAGTAGCTCTAAAGCATATCGGGCAGTCGTCTACTGCGATTCACTTATAAGCACGGCATTTCTGATCAGCACGCCCCGCGCCAAAAGCATCTGTTTACCGTCCGCCGAGATGTCGAACGAGACAATCAAGCTGTCTTTGAAATCTGTAATCTGCTTTGGTTTACTGCCGTCAACGGGTTGACTCCAAATATTTGAAACGCTCTTCAGGGTGGAGACATAAAGAATCGAGCGACCATCACCAGCCCAGCGAATCGACGGCAGTACCGTCGTCGATATCGTATTTTGAATTTCAAATGTCTTTACCGGAGCACCACCCTCGAAGGGAAGTATCGCAATTTTTGTTGGACCGGTCTCAGCTGGGCCTGGGAGATACAGACAGGCTATCAACTTTCCGTCAGGTGATACGGCCGAAGTGTTATACCCCTTGTCCGTAATCAGACTAGCCTCACCGCCGTCAATAGAAACTTTCCAAATACCTGGATTGCCCGGATCACTGGATTCATAAATTACCCACTTACCGTCAGGCGAAACAGTTGGCAGGTCATCAGCAAAGCCTTTGGTCAAACGAACCTGATTACTGCCGTTGCTATCCATCCGCCAAATGTTGGCGTTGCCTGAGCGACTCGAAGAAAAGACTATGTACCTTCCATCGGGCGATAGCGAGGCATCAAAGTTGTCACCGGCATTCTCAGTCAGGCGCTTTCGATTCGATCCGTCTGCCTTCATCGTCCAGATATCCGGCAAGCTATTTTCAGTCGCAGTAAATATCAACCCTCCATCTCGCAAGAAGGCTACGTTCGAGTTAGCGACCCGGCTCCCGGCAATCTGCGTCGCGTGCAGATAATCGTTCGCAGGCATCGTCCACAAAGTGAATCGCGCACTCATTTGCACAGTCAGCAACTTGCTTCCATCAGCGGTCAAGCTGAGGTCACGATAGCCATTCAGATCGGCCGTTACGGCTCGCATTTCGCCATCGGGATAAGAGATGAAGCGAACTGGCACTTGCCTGCGACCCAGATCGCCGGCGATTACCAGAAGTCCTGAAGAATCGGGTAGCCACTGAACGCGACCCATGTAGGGGAACCGCTCACGATTAAGCTTAGTTCCTTGCCCATCGCTGACCTTGTAAATCATGAGATCAACGTGAGCACCTCCTTTGTAGTTCATAAGCGACGCGGCGATCAGTTTTCCGTCTGGTGACCATGATGGTCCAGTGAAGTAGAGTGGTGAAAAGGATTCCGGGGGCTTTTTTGCGACTAAAGTATGCTCGCCACTTCCATCTGTGTTTGCGATTAGGAGCGAGCTTTCACCCTTACTCGAATAATCGCCACGAATGAATGTTATTTGTTTGCCGTCCGGAGAAAGCGAAACCGAGCCATCAACATTGGTTAGTAACTTAACTGGCGTACCTCCTAACACAGGTACGCGATAAAGACTGCGCCCTCCGGGTCCGTCAAAAACGTAATAAAGCTCGGTGCCGTCGTTCGAGAAAGTAACCCCGTAGTAACCACCTGTCATTGGTGGGACAACCTGGACGTCATTGGCCGCAGTTACTTGTTTAACCCAGAGTGTCTGTTGGCCGACGGTGGTTTCTACGTGGGCCATGTATTTACCATCGGGAGAGATAGCCGCATGAATAGTGCTCTCGCCCGAGGTCATTTGCGTGATACGAGGCGAAAGAAACTTTGAGGCAACTTTCTTATGCCTTCCGGAAATGAAAACCCAGAAGGCTAGTGCAACTGCACCTGCTACCAACAGCGCAAGCAAAAACACAAAACTATTTCGGTATCGCTTGATTTCACTGATAACAAACTCAGCACTCGAAGCCCGAGTTGAAAGCGAGGATGCTGCAACCGTCTGGAATGTTCCATCCTCGGCAGTTGCAACCGCCTTTTCGAGCGGCGCGGAAGGCACGAACGTAGTATTGATACCAGCGTGCTTTATATCTCGGCGTAGTTCCTTGAGTTCAATTGCCACGTCTTTAATGGTTTGGTAACGGTCGTCGGCATCTTTCGCTAAACACCGGCGAACAATTCTTTGCAAATCCGCTGGGGCTGTCGGATTCAAATCGAGGATTGGTGTCACTGGTTCGCGGATTATCTTGTTGAGCGTGTCAACCAGATCTGCACCCTTGAATGCCTTGTGCCCAGTCGCAGCTTCAAAAAGAATGCAACCGAAAGCAAAAATGTCTGATCGATGATCGACCTCTTTTGTTTTTCCCTGGGCCTGCTCAGGTGACATGTAGCCAGAAGTGCCAAGGATCATGCCCGGTGAAGTGAAAGAAGCGGAGGCGGGTTGACGGGTTGACGCGACAATCAGAGTTTCCCCTTCGTCCCCTTGTCTCCCTGTCACCCCTTCCTCTTCCATCAGCTTGGCCAGACCGAAATCCAAAATCTTCGCGTGGCCCTCGAGCGTTATCATGATGTTGTCGGGTTTCAGATCACGATGAACGATACCGGTGGCGTGAGCTTTGGCAAGGCCTTCTGCGGCATGCTGTAAGTAGCGCAGCAGCTTGGTCAGATCTGTTCGGCGTTCATGAATCAGTTCGCGCAGTGTGAGACCATCAATGAACTCCATTGCAATGAAACTAATTCCATCGTGTTCGCCGATTTCATAGATATGCGCGATGTTGGGGTGATTCAATGCCGCAGCTGATTTTGCTTCTCGCACAAAACGTTCCATTCGATCGTGGTGAGAGGCGAGATCTGCCGGCAGGATCTTGAGCGCGACCTTGCGATCAAGTTTTGTGTCCTGGGCCAAATAGACTTCGCCCATGCCCCCTTCGCCGATCTTGGAGATGATTGTGTAGTGCGCGAGTGTGGTGTTGGGGGATAAAGACATTTCCGATTTATGTCCAATAAGCTTTAGCTTGCCAGTGAAATGTCCGATATGCTTTAGCTTGTCGGTCCTGAGTTCTGCCTAACATATCAAGTAGTTCCTCCGACAAGCTGAAGCATATCGGACAGCGGACAAGCTGAAACACATCGGACATTACGGCTCGAGACCCATGCGGCGCAACAAATCGGCGTAGCGCGCGTCGCTGCGAAGTGGATCGAAAGGAGTATTCCATCTGATTCGGGCCAAACGTCCATTGCGAGCCCGGTAGTCCTTTTCAAGCCATTCGAAGGCTTTGTCTTTGTCTCCCAGTCCGGCATAAACTCCGGCTACATCAGCGCCAAACGCTTCCTGCTTTTCATAAAGAGTTTGAAGTTGATTGAGTATGTTGACTGCTTCAGCCCGTTTTCCTGACACGCCGTACGTGAACCCAAGATCGCGCTGAAGCACACTATCTGCCGGTGACAAGTTTATTGCCTTCTGTAGTTCCGCAATGGCTTCCGGATAACGATGCTGTTTCAGATATGCCGATCCCAGTGCTTCATGACCTCGTGGATATTCGGGATGGAGATCTATTAGTTTCTTGCTTTGTTCCATGGCCGAATTCAAGTCTCCGAGTGCGAGGTAATCGTTAGCGACATTGTTACTGATAATTACGGAAATCGGATCCAATTCTTCTGCGCGCTTACTCTCGGATAATGCCTCGGCGAAGCGTCCTATCTCCAGGAGTGAGAGACTGTACCAGTGATGCGCTGTTGCATAATTGGGATTCAGGTCGATTGCGCGTTTGAAATGTTCTTCCGCCGTTTGCCATTGCCACAAGTTTTGAGCGACGAACCCCAACGTGGTGTGAGCTTCTGCAAGTGAAGCGTCGAGTTGAAGCGCGCGTTCGGCGAATGCTTTAGCGTGCGGTATTGTCTCGCTCGTAGGCGTGCCGGTGTAATCCCCGAGAACTACGTAACAATCCGCGAGTCCCACGTAAGCAAGGGCGTAATTCGGATCCTTGTCAGTCGCCAGTTGAAACTGTTCCATCGCCTTGCGAAGGTTCTCGCTAGTTCGCTTGTTCCAGTAATAACGTCCCTTCAAATAAAACCCGTAAGCTGCGGCGTTACCAGTATCACGCCGGGTCAACTGCTTTTGTTCTTCGTTGCTCAGTTTCGTGCGCAGGCGTTCGGAAATTTCGCGCGAGATTTCCTGCTGCACGGCGAGAGCATCGGCGACTTTGCGTGTGTATTGGTCGCCCCAAAGCTGCTTGTTGTTCTGCACATCAATAAGTGCGGCGCTGACTGTCAAGTTGTTCCCACGTTGCAAGATTTTTCCGGTTAAGATCGCGCGTACACCTAATTCTTTGCCCGCCGCAATCGCTTCGACCCCCTTTGCTCTGTAATGAGCAACTGAAGTGCTTGGGATAACTTTTAAGTTAGGAAGTTGAGAAAGGCTGTTGGTAATGCTTTCCGTTAGGCCATCTGAAAGATATTCGGTGTCAGGATCACCACTCTGATTAGCGAATGGAAGGACAGCGATTGAGTCGATGGTTGTCTTGTTGTTCCGTGATTCGTAGACATATCTGAAAAGGACAAACCCGGCGAGGATTGGTAGGGCAAACACGATGAAAAGAGACTTGCGCCATCTTGTTTTCCCTGACTCGTGAATTCCTCCGCCGGGTTCTTTTGGCTCAAGCACAGTTGTCGCAGCAGTGGGCTGACTTGCTGCATCCGTGTCGTGTCGCAGGATGCTGGTCTCAACCTCACTCGCTACCGGTGTTGAACCTTTCAGACTAGCTGCCGCCTCGTTCACCAAAGGCGTGCCGTCAACGCGACAGAAAATGAGAGCGTCGTCAGACTCAACGCGATGACAGTGGGGGCAACGTTTCATCTTTAAGTGGCATATTACGGAATGCCGATGCGTCTCACGAGATCGTCGAAGTGCGGATCTGAGCGGATTGGGTCGAATCTACGCTCTACTTTCATACGCATAAGATTCAGATCATAAACTTTGCTTGCTTCTTCGAGTCGTTGAAAGGCCTTCTCTTTTTCCCCACGGGCTATGTATATGATTCCGATTTGACCCGGCGACACGTATCTCTGCTTAGATAATTCTAGAAGCTCATTGAGACTCTTGTCCGCTTCCTGTCGCCTGCCGGCTAATGCGTAGACATATGCAAGACCCATCAAACCGGTGGCCTTACCATCCGGCAGGTTTAGAACCTTATTGAATTCGTCGATAGCCTCGGTATACATCCGCTTTTCAGCGTAGGCCTGTCCCAGCCGGTAATGAGCAAGAATGAAGTTTGGATCCAACTCAACGGTCTTTTTCAATTGTTCCACGGCTTCGTCCAGCTGGCCCGCCACAGCGAGAATCCGGCCTTCGGCAAGCTTCGAGCGGATTTCATAACGTCCGAGTTTTGTGCCTGTTTCAAGACTCAGGTTTAACCCTCGTGAGCGAAATGTTTCTGCGCAATCTTTTCACGCCAAAATCACCTGTCAGCATGGGTGCCTAGAAAGTTACTTCTTCAAGTCCGCCATCCAGTTTACGATGACGTTAATCTGCTGGCGCTCCTGTGCTTCCGGCAACGAAGGTACGAGGAAGCGTTTGCCATCGCGCGTTGGCGTGTAATACCCATTGCCTGGGAAGCTTTGATCAATCGAGGCAACGCGAATCTCGAAAAGCGGTCGAGCTTCTCCGACTTTAAATGTCGGGCCATCACCATTTACTTCCACCGCCACTAGTTTTCGGTCAGCGCCGTAGTAATAAAGCTCTCGCCCATCTGCGCGCCATTGTGGTTGTGACCCGCCACCGATTGAGATCGCCAACTTGGCACCGCTAACTGGAAAGCTGTCGACGTAAACCTCAAATTGCCCCGTCTCGTTCGATATGTACGCAATCCATCGCCCGTTTGGGGAGAAGCGAGGCTGAGCTTCAATAAAATTGGTTTGGAGCAAACTCGTCGATTTTTTCTCGCCCGACAAGGAGAGCAAGTACAGATCAACGTTCGTTTTCGGGTTGAGTTGAGAGTAGATAATGGACTGTCCATTAGACGACCATTGAGGGTTGTACTTTAGCTCTGCTGAGGAAACAAGCGGCTCCTCCGGCAACGTGCCGTTCGATGGCTTTTGATAAATGCTCGTCGCCCCGTTGCGCGTTGATACGAAGGCGACACGGTCCCCATTGGGCGACCAGGAAGGGAAAGTATCGCTGGCAGGATCAGTCGTCAGCCGTATTTGAGTGCCGCGCTCAAGATCTATCAACCAGATGTCAGCGGCTGTCCCAGTTTGTACATCTACGCGGCTGACCGCGACCTTCTTTTCATCGGGTGATAATGCTGGAGCGTTGGAGCTGCCGGGCGGCGTGAGAGCACCGAGTTGTTTACCTGACCGGTCAAACCAGATGAGTTGGTTGTTGTTAATGCCGCCCGCCCGAAGGACGAGTACACCGTTCTCGGAGGCGGAGAACATGGCGCGACCGGTGATAGGGTTCCGCACGGTCTGTTCAGCGACGGGAAACGCGTCGCCTTTGAGTTCGAGCCTGTCGGCGTCGAAACCCTGCGCCATCAGGGTGCTCTCACGAACGAAGAGCACGTAACCCGGCGGCGCGTATGCCACGCTCGAATGGGCTTGCAGTAGCCGCGTGACCTCCTTCGAGTCGAGTGTGCCGACGTAGATGCCACTGTTCTCCGGTTGCGCGTTCCGAACGAGAAAGAGGAAGTGGCGACCGTCTGGCAGAAAGTGCGGCCAGATGTGTTCGATCTCATTGCGGGTCGGGTCAACGGCTGTGACTTGGGTCGGTACTCCGCCGGCCGCTGGCACACCGTAAAGACCGCTCGCCACTCCCCGCGAGAAAATAATCGTCCCATCGCGGCCCCATGCACCGCTCCAATTCGCGGGCGCGTCACAGATTGTCTGCGCGGATCCGCCCGAAACGTCAATACGTTTGAGCTTACCATTAGCGAAAAATCCTACCGAGCGACTGTCAGGTGACCAGAATGGCTGAAGTGCGCCATCAGTTCCGATTAGAGGTCGTGCTTCGAAAGATCCGAGCGCACGCATCCAAAGATGCTCCTTGCCATCGCCGGTGTTAAGCCGAAAGACCACGTAACGACCGTCCGGGGAGATCGTAGGAGGACCGAATATTAGGGCCTTCTCGGGCATCGGGATGACGAAGCGCATTGCCTCGATCGGCCCTGCATCCGTCCGCTGGCGGTGGAAGTAAGTCCAGGTGATAGTAATTCCGGCGAGGAGAAGCCCTACTACCACCAATGCCCAGGGCAACCATTGGCGGACTCGGGAAGCGGTCGGGACAAACGACTGAGCGGTGGTCGTTTCGTTTGCGACAGCAGAGCCCGAGAGTGCTTCCAATGCAAACGCAACGTCGCGCGCTGAATGAAAACGACCTTCCGGATTCTTCTCCAAACAGTGATTCACCAATCGTTCCAGTCCTGGCGAAACAGCCTTGTTGGTATCTGATAACTCCGGTGGATCCTCTTTCAAGATCGCGCTCATAGTTTCAGCTGCTGACTCACCGTGAAAGGCACGTCGACCGGAAAGCATCTCGTAAAGAATTGCGCCGAACGAGAAAATATCTGAACGCTGATCGACTGAGCATCCTTTCAATTGTTCCGGCGACATGTATCCTACTGTGCCCATGACTACACCAGGATCAGTATCTACACGCCGCGTCGGTATCTCTGTTTGCGATTGAATACCATCAACTTGAGTTAGCTTTGCCAAACCAAAGTCGAGGATCTTCACGCGGCTGTCGTTAGTGATGAAGATGTTGTCGGGCTTCAGATCGCGATGAACAATTCCTTTCTCATGCGCCGCTGCCAGTCCCAGAGCAATCTGCAGTCCGTAGTCAATGGCACGGCGTTGGGCCAACGGAGTTCCCCCGATGCGCTTGCGCAGTGTGTCGCCTTCCAATAACTCCGAAACGATATATGGTGCACCATCATGTGCACCGATATCGTGAACGATCAGAATGTTGGGATGATTGAGCGCACTTGCCGCGCAGGCTTCCTGTTCGAAGCGGCTTAAACGATCCTTATCGACGGAATAGGTTGAAGGCAGAACCTTAACTGCTACGTCCCGTCCCAATTGGGTGTCTCGAGCGCGATAAACCTCGCCCATGCCACCGGCACCGAGTGACGATCGAATCTCGTAGCGTCCCAGTTTTGAGCCGGCAGCCAGCGTCATTATTTTTGTCGACTGTCAAGGTTGGTTATGCGGTCTTTGACGAGCATTGAGTGTCGATTCTGGTGCTCTTAAGAGTTGGTGAATCAGGCTTCGTATTCTATCTGCATTGAGTTACCCATACTAGACGACAACCGAGATTTCAGAACCATTATGTTTCGTTTTGAAGACGGTTAGCTTGTAATCGACTTGTCGTCAACTTAATCCTGCGTTCAAAAATTCGCAAACGAATTTGTCAGGTGGATACTCACGAGATTGCAAGGTGAACGCAAATTCACAGTAACCCTTAGTCTGTTCCAACCGCATAGAATTCCTCGGCCATCATTGTCCTTTACGGACGCTGCGATGGGATTCAGTTTACGAACAAGGAAAGGGCAAAACTAATGCACAAGACCAGAACGTTAACGCTTGCCTCGGTTTTGTTGGCGATTGTTGGCTTGGCGGCTTCAATAGCAATTGGCCAGGCTACTCAGTCAAAGCAACAAAACTCGTTAGCGCCGGCGCAGGAAATGTCCGCTCAAACGGTGACTGTCAACGGTATGGTGTCGGCGGTTTCTGAAACGTCGGTCACAATCGTTGATGCTAAAAAAGCTGAAAAGACGATTACGATTGACACTAACACCAAGGTTACGAAAGCAGGTAAAGCCGCAACTCCAGCTGATATCAAAGCAAACGATAAAGTAGTTGTTGTGGCAACAAAGGGTGAAGGGGATGCTTTAACTGCGGTTAGCATCAAAGTGGGCTAAGCAGCTCCTTTTATTAAATACAAGATAGTGAGGTTAGCGGCGGAAGCAACTCGGCCTCTAACCTCACGTTTCATGTGTCCGTCCGGGGGCTTTGAACAAGGAGTCCGAAATCCCACGCACGGCAATGCGTGGATATGTTCAAGTCCACCCTACAAGAAGCGCCGTTGGTGGGATTCGGATACTATTCAAACCTCGCTCCTTAAGTAGGTCGGAATCTGAACAATCCACGCACTGCCGTGCGTGGGATTCCCGACTTTTGTGCAAAGCCCGTCTGGAACCCGTTCGTGTTAGATCGAGTCTTAGCTAAACTTAGTGATTCTGCGCTCTCGATCAGGCATAGCGAGTAACGGAACGCATCACTGGGGGTATCCTATTCGTTGAATCAAGCTTGTGTAACGTGGATCCGAGCGCACACTATCCATCATTGGATCCATCTTAATAAAGATGAGAAACCATGAGCGTTCCTCATATGCCTTCTCAAACCATTCAAACGCCTTGTCCTTCTCATCCAGCCCCACGTAAATCATGGCGATCCAGTACGGCGCGACGTAACGTTCCTTTGCCTTCTGCTGAAGTTCCTCGAGCAATTTCCGCGCTTCATCCTTGCGGTTGGCCCTCGCGTATAGATAAGCCAGCTGGCCTTTCAAAAAGGGCGTTGGTTCCATCTCCTTTGCTTTTTCCATTTCCTTAATGCCTTCAGCATGATCCCCTTTTAAGAACAAGGCGTTGCCCAGGAGCATGCGCGGAAGGAAGACATTGGGAAACATATCTATCTGTTTTCGAGCCAAAGTGGCAGATTCGTCCCACCGGCGACTGAAGGAAAGAGGAAGATTCAGGTCGACATTGATCAGCGGACTCATCGGATCAAGCTGTTGCGCCAATGTCATCTCAGCAAAACTTTCATTTTCTTTTCCAGTCATCGCCAGGTACCAGCCGTACTGGTGGTGAGCCTCCGCGTAATTTGCATTCAAAGCGATGGCTTGTTTGAAATCCTGTTCTGCACCTAAAAAATCCCAATCGTACTGGAACTTCAGATTTGCTAGCGTCGTTCGGGCCTGGACCAGCTTGCTATCAATCCTCAAGGCGGTCTCAAGGTCTTGCTTGACTTTCAATTTTGCATCGCTCATGCGCAAGCTTAAATCGCCGAGATTAAAGTAAGCGTCAGCGCGTGCGGCATAAGCGAGTGCAAACTGCGGGTCTAAGGCAATCGCTTTATCAAATAGTGGAATCGCTCTATTGAGATCTTCACCAACGATTTCATGCGTAAAGGAAAGGCCCTGTATATAAAGGTTGTAAGCTTCGACGTTTTCCGTATAGCGCTTAGTAACCTCTTGCCGTTGCGCACCTGTAAGACGGGCGTTCAGCTTTTCTGTTACCTGCTGTGCAATCTCGTTCTGAACAGCAAAGATGTCCGCGGCCTTGCGCTGGTAATGATCACCCCAGATTTGAGAGTTGTTCGACGTGTCTGTTAACTCGACGCGTACATCGAGCGTGTCGCCCTGCATCATGACTCTGCCCGTCAGCACAGCTTGCACGTTTAGTTGCTGGGCCACCTGCTGCAAATTCGGATTTTGATTTTTGTAACTGAAGACTGAGTTACGCGCGATGACTCTGAGCTGCGGTAACCGTGAAAGACTGTTGATAAGCGACTCGGTTACGCCGTCGGAAATATATTCGACAGTCTGATCGTGAGTCATATTTTCGAAAGGCATGACCGCGATCGAATTCAGTGACTGCTTCTGGTAACGATTAGCAATAAACCAATAGCTTGCGGCAATTGCCAAAGCTAGAGCGACGACTATTAATGCTGAAACAAGTTTGTGCTGAGTGAAGGTTCCAACCACCCCAGTTGTTTTCGCAGCAGGACTCGTATCAGCTGCAGTGCGATTGATATCACTAATTAGAGTTTCGGCTGAACCAGTTGTCCCGGCATGAGCTGCACTGGCACGGTCTCGGGGAGGGGAAGACCTGTCAAGCTTCTTCTCAAATTCCAATTCCTGTTTGAGAGTTTTCAGATCCAGCAGCATGTCTTTACTGGTCTGATAGCGTTCGTCTCTGTTCTTGCGCAAAGCTTTCGAGACAATGCGTTCGAGTTCCGATGGAATCTCTGTTGAGTAACGAGCAAGCGGTTGCGGGTCTTTATCACTCAGTATCGACGAGACGATTTCGTTCGTGTTCGCTCCCTCAAATGGCAAACGGCCTGAGAGCATCTCGTACATCACAACGGCAAGACTAAAAATATCTGTACGCTCATCAACGTGAAGTCCACGTGCCTGTTCGGGCGACATATACATCGCCGTTCCCATGACTACGCCCGGTTCAGTATTCATGACTCCACGGGTTGGCGCCTCAGGATCAATGGAGGAAGTTTGTTCAGTGAGTTTTGCCAGACCAAAGTCCAAGACCTTAACGATTCCGTCGCGACGTAGCATGACGTTTTCCGGCTTGATGTCGCGATGAACTATTCCGGCACTGTGTGCAGCCGATAGCGCACTGGCTATTTGCGCGGCTACATCGACAACCTGATCCAGCTTGAGCGGTTCGCGTCGCATGCGTTCGCGCAGCGTTTCACCATCAATAAACTCAGTAGCAATGAACTGGCCCAGATCAGCGTCATCAATCTCGTGGATCGTGATGATGTTCGGGTGATTGAGTGCCGAAGCGGCTTTTGCTTCCTGCACAAACCGATTCATTCGATTTTTATCGGTGGCTATGTCGGGAGTGATGAGCTTGATCGCGACTTTGCGGTCGAGTTTCGTGTCCTGGGCCAGATACACCTCACCCATACCACCCTGACCAAGCTTGGAGCGAATTTCGTAGCGGCCGAGTTTTGTGCCTGGTGCGAGGTCCATGTTGTTTTAGGCTCAGGACTGTTTTCCCCGACAAGCTAAAGAGCGTCTTGCAAAAGCCAGAACGCGAAGAACAATGTCAAGGCCTCCACTCCGGAGGAGTGCAATGGTTTATAGCCAGCAAGCTCTCCTCCTCCCGCTCTGTTCGGAAGAGCGGCACGGCGATCTCACTTAGGTTCGAACGAATGCCGCTCTTCCGAACAGAGCAGAGTTGTTGAGAAGCGTTCAGCTATAAACATCGCACTCCTCCGGAGTGAACTAAGAACGGCTGAAGAAACAACAGCATTGACTAAATCCGACTCCGCAAATCACTCGTGGATTTTTGCAAGAGGTTCTTGTAGCAAGAATTACTACAGAACCAGGAGCGAAGCGATTGCACACCAGAGAGAAGAACACCATTGGAGCCAAGCCTCGTCACTTTTGCAAACCAATCCGTCGTAATAGTTCCTTAAACCTTGGATCGTCTCGCAGAGGATCCATGAAAGGATCTTCGGTGATTCGTGGCATAAAACAATCGCGCTCTGCAAAACCATTTTCCAGCTCAGCAAAAGCTTTGTCCTTTTCGCCAAGCGCGGCAAAGATACTGGCGGTCCATACTGGCCTCACATATCTTGTTTTTGCTGCCTCCCTGATTCTGTCGATGAATTGCTCAGCTTCCCGACGACGACCTGCTTTGGCGTACGCGAGACCAGTGATGTACAGAAAGTTTGGAGAGGTAGGAGAAATTTGCAATCCCTGTTCGCCCAGAGCGATCGCTTCATCAAACTTGCCATTTACAATGTATGCCGAACCTAGCCACTCCCTGCCGATGCCAAAGGAGGGATCCAGATCGAACGTTTTCTTTGCCTGGTCCAGCGCATTGGAATTTTGTCTCGCATAGACCAGACCGGTGGTGAAAATCGAGTTATTAATTAGAGCGAGAGGCTCCATCTCTACCCCGCGCCTCAACTCCACTAGAGCTTCGCTCGTACGACCCAGGGGAAGGAGAAGACTGGAGGCGTAGGCGACATATGTATATGCAACACTTGGGTTGAGTTCGATGGAGCGTTTGAATTCGCGTTCTGCTTCGGTCCAGTTCCAGTCGTAGATTGCCATAGAGTCAGCCAGCGCGGAGTGTGCCTCAGCGAGTGTTGGATCAAGCTCAAGCGCTCGCGTCGCAGCAACCTTAGCTTGCGGGACCGCCTCTTTAGGAGCCACCTCGGGGTTTTTGGCCATCGAGTTGTAGCATTCCGCGATGCCCACGTACGCCATCGCAAAGTTTGGATCGAGCTTGATGGCTTGCTGATAGTAGTCAATACCTTTCAGCAAATCCGCTTTGGAGCGTTTTGCATAATGGAACCGACCACGTAAATAAAGTTGGTACGCTTGATCGTTTTCGGTGTAGTGCTTCGACAGGACCTTTTCGGTTTCGCCGGAAAGTTTCAACTTGAGATTCTGCGCGATCTCACCGGCAATCTCGCGTTGAGTCGCAAGTAGGTCTGACATCTTGCGATCGTATTGTTCACCCCAGAGTAGTTTGTTGTTTCGCGAATCAACGAGTTCGACGCTGATGGTGAGATTGTCGCCAATCTGAGCAAGACTTCCCGTTAACACTGCATCCACACTCAACTCAGAGGCCACCTTGGCCAGGTCAGTGTCTTTGCCTTTATAGCGAATTACGGAGCTGGTTGGGCTCACCTTCAAGTTGGGTAAGCGGGAGAGTCGAAAGATGAGCGATTCGGTCAGGCCGTCGGATAGATACTCGGAATTGGCGTCGGCAGTCTTGTTGACAAAAGGTAGTACTGCGATTGACCTGATCGGCTGATAGTCTTTGTGGAAAATGTAAGAACGAACAAACACCGCACAGACGCTCGCCACGATTAAAACGGATAGGAGTACGGGCCCGATTATTATTAATCGTTTTCTGGATTTTGGCAGTGAACTCGTTGAAGACAGTGCCGTCGTTGGAATCGTAGCTTGATGGCCGTTTGTAATAGTGTTTTCTGGAAGAGTGCGTGTCGCAGCATTCGGCGTCACGCCATTGTTAAGCATCGCAGTTCCTGCTTCACCATCGAGTTCCGTCGAATGAGTGATGAGGGCAGTGCCGTCTACACGACAGAAAACCAGGTTATTGTCCGCTTCGACTCGATTACATGTTGGACAGCGTTTCATAAGCGCTTAAGCCGGTCGGCATTCTCTGAAAAGGATGCCGGGAGAACTTTGATAGCAACGTCGCGACCGAGCTTCGGATCGCGCGCGCGCCATACGACCCCCATACCGCCTTCTCCAATCTTTGAGAGAATCGCGTACTGAGCGATCGTTGTGTTGGGGGATATGCTTTCGCTCACTAAGTTGCTTTTAGTTTGGGTTGGCGAGCCTGGTCTGGAATCGTGGCGAATCCCCGCTGGAAAAGTTTCCTACACCTACCAACGCGGGCTTTCTATGTGGTCTGGGCTGAACGAACGTTCCGCGCAATTATACGCGAATGTCTTCGTTTCGTGGACTCGACATCAACTGGCATGAATCACACTCGTCAGTGGATTAGATCCTCACCTGCATGATCGACCTCCAAACCGGGATTTTGTAGTCCAAACACTGACATCCAGATAGGACAAACAGCTTCAAGAAGATCATTCTTCTGTTGATTGGCAGTGCCACACCGTTGATGCAAGATTGTCCCGTGGCAAAGAAGCAATTGAAAATCGTGACCGCTGACGACTCGGAACAGTTAAGGGAGCTGCTCCGGCATACCTTTCTGCCAGAACCAGGCCTCTCGGTTGTTGGAACAGCTGCGGACGGGCTCGAGGCGCTACGAGTGATTAGAGAACTGAAACCCGACGTAGTAGTGCTGGACATCTCGATGCCGCTGATGGATGGGATCGAAGTACTCAAGGAAATTCGTAAAGACGATCACTCAACCATCATCATAATGTTTACCTGCCATGATTCAGTCGCGCTTTCGGCTTTGTGTCGAAAGCTGGGAGCCAACTATTTTCTGATTAAGACCCAGCTCACAAAGCTGGTGGAAATCTGCAAAGATCAATTGCTGGCGGTGTCTGTGGGAGGACCAGCCAGTAGCTGCAGGGACGTTTGCGAGGCAACTTAGCAACGTCCCTGCCTATTACCCTTCGCGATTCGACTAAGTGATCGCCGCCACTTGTTATCACGAGCATTAAAGCGTCGCCTGATAGTGCTCCCACTGCTGTTTCAGCTTCGTCATGAAAGAGATGAACCGCTGATCTTTTCGCAGATTGTTTAAGTTGGCATCGTTCTCGAACCATGGGTAACAGGGAAAGCCGTCATCGGCGGCGAACTGTA
>DATEXA010000529.1:0-5126 GCA_035257465.1 Pyrinomonadaceae bacterium
AACGTGGCAGCCGCCATCGGCCAATATCGACGGCTCGACACCGGTGAATTTACTTGGCTACAACGTGTATAAAATGGACGAGTCGCAGAGTACGCCAAGTGAGACGCCAATCAATTCCGCCTTGGTCTCAGGCACTTCTTACGCTGATAAGAGCTTCAAGTTTGGAGGTGAGTACCGGTACCTTGTGCGTGCCGTTTCACTGGGAACGGAAGGTGCCCAAGTTGAAAGTCTCAATTCCAATGTGCTTCCTGTTTCTCCGCGTGACACATTTGCGCCTTCGGCGCCAAGTCCCCCAAGTGTCGCACCCGCAGCCAGTGGAAGGCTTTCGATATTCTTTGCTGCCAACCCCGAGACCGATATCGCCGGCTACAACATCTTTCGCTCTACCGATCCCGATCTACCCAAAGCGAACTGGATGAAACTCAATCCGACGTTACTAACTCGAACATCGTTCCAGGACGACAAGGCCGAGAGTGGCAAGAAGTATTACTATTATGTGATTGCAGTTGATACCGCTGGAAATTCCAGTCAACCATCCGAGGTTGTTTCGGAAACTGCACCTTAGAACCTATGAAACTTGCCCGCATAACGCAGAAGAGCTTCGCGACTCCTCGATACGCAATTATCGAGGGTCAAAAAGTTTTTCCACTCGACGAGAATTACAGTTTCGACGATCTGAATCCATCTGCCGGTGAAGGCCCTTTGTACTTTGCACGTCTAGAATGGCGCTCGCCCCTGGAGTTGGGGGAAGTCAAGCTCATCGCCCCCGTAACTCCATCCAAAATCGTTTGTGTTGGACGCAACTATCGAGAACACGCCGCAGAACTCGGCAACAAGATGCCAGACGAACCACTGCTCTTTCTTAAGCCATCTTCGGGTCTTGTCGGACCTGGTGATCAAATTGAGTTGCCTCCGCAGTCCCAACAGGTAGAACATGAAGGCGAACTGGGAGTAGTGATCGGTCGAACCGCGCGCAAGTTAACCGAAACCGATAACCCGTTGAGCTACGTGTTTGGTTACACATGCATCAATGATGTAACAGCAAGAGATCTCCAACGTAAGGACGTTCAGTTCACGCGTGGCAAAGGGTTCGACACTTTCTGTCCTGTGGGTCCCTGGATCATTACGGATCTCGACCCCACCAACGTCACGGTGACCACTCGTGTAAATGGCGAAGTAAAACAAAATGGCAACACACGCGACATGGCTTTTCCAGTCTCTTTTTTAATAACCTATATCTCATCGATCATGACTCTGTACCCTGGGGATTTAATTGCAACGGGAACGCCCGCGGGTGTTTCTCGAATGAAGCATGGCGACACTGTCGAGGTCGAAGTCGGAGGAATAGGAATCCTGAGGAATTCAATCTATGATCCGTCAGCAGGGTCGCAAGTTTCTGGATAGGAGTTAGCTATGAAGTTTTTCTTGGATACTGCAAATTTAGACGACATTCGTGAAGGCGCTTCGCTTGGACTCGCAGACGGCGTAACCACAAATCCGTCGTTGATAGCGAAAGAAGGCAATGTCGACTTCAAACAACATATCGCGGCGATATGTGAGATCGTGCAAGGGCCTGTGTCGGCAGAAGTGACAAGCCTGGACAAAGACGGAATGGTGCGGGAGGGCCTCGAGTATTCGAAGATCGCGCCAAACGTAGTCATCAAGTGTCCGCTGACACGTGAAGGCTTGAAGGCCACACGACAACTCTCCGACGGGGGAATCCGAGTCAACGTCACTTTATGCTTTTCTGCAGCTCAGGCAATTCTCGCTGCGAAAGCCGGCGCTTCCTTCATCAGTCCGTTCCTGGGGCGTCTTGACGACATAGGTCAGAACGGACTAGTGCTTCTCCAGGAGATCGTGGAGGTTTATCAAAACTACAATTGGAAGACTGAGGTGTTGGCGGCAAGTTTGCGACATCCCATTCACGTCATCGAAGCCGCGCGCATGGGCGCAGACATCGCGACGATGCCGTTCAAGGTGATCGACCAATTGTTCAATCACCCGCTGACGGAAAAGGGACAGGCACAATTCCTCGCCGACTGGGCAAAGAGTGGAAGGAAATAACCATCGACCCAGCAGCGCGAGTTCTTGTCAGGACGCATAAATATGATGGGGCTGAGCATCGCCGTTGGATAGCTCGAGTTCTCAAGTATGAAGCACCACTGCTGGTGCTCGATGCTGAATTCGACGAGGACATCGAGCACGCCTTGCTGGGGACAATTGCATCCGGAACTTTGAGCACTGAGTATTACTGGTTGGACCGCTGGTACAACGTCTTTCGGTTTAGCACTCCAGAGCGAGCGTTGAAGAGTTTTTATTGCAACGTCAATATGCTTCCAACCTTTGATGGTGAAGTATTGAGCTACGTCGACCTCGATATTGACATACTCGTAAAACCCGACTTCTCCTATCAAGTCCTTGACCTTGACGACTTCGAAACAAACGCAAGGCGTTACGACTATCCCGATGAGGTTCGAGAGAATGTACGGCTCGCGGTCGACGATCTGACTCATATGATCGAGGGTCGAGCATTCCCGTTCAACTCGCAATAGTTATGGCTTCTAAACAACAACCTAAACCAGCGCGGACCAAGCTAAGCGTTCTACGAGAGAAGAAACTGCAGGCCGAACAAGGTGGTGGCGCTGCGCGCATAGCTAAGCAGCACGAGTCGGGAAAGATGACGGCGCGTGAACGAATCAACTTCTTGTTGGACGAGGGAACGTTTGAAGAGTTCGATAAACTCGTTGTGCATCGCTCGAAGGACTTCGACCTCGACAAGCAAGTCTACCCGGGCGACGGCGTGGTGACAGGTCATGGCTTGATAGATGGTCGTAAGGTCTTTGTCTTCGCTCAAGACTTCACGGTGTTTGGCGGTTCGCTGTCGGAGACTCATGCGGAAAAGATTTGCAAGGTAATGGATCTTGCGATGAAGGTTGGCGCTCCCATCATTGGTCTAAACGATTCAGGGGGCGCACGAATTCAGGAAGGTGTAGTCAGTCTCGGTGGCTACGCGGATATCTTCCTGCGGAACACACTCGCGAGCGGTGTGGTTCCGCAGATCAGCTGCATCATGGGTCCTTGTGCAGGAGGTGCGGTCTATAGTCCTGCCATCACCGACTTCAATGTGATGGTAAAGAACACCTCGTACATGTTTATTACCGGACCCGATGTAATCAAGACGGTTACGCATGAAGAAGTCACCAAGGAAGAATTGGGAGGTGCCATCACTCACAACACAGTTTCGGGTGTAGCACACTTCGCCGTTGAATCAGACGAAGATGCGTTAAAGGTTGTCAGAGAATTACTGTCATTTATACCATCCAACAATCTCGAAGACCCTCCGTCCGTCGCATCAGACGATCCAATCGATCGCGTGGAACCCAAGCTAAACGCGATCGTGCCGGATGCTTCAAACCAGCCCTACGATATTCGCGAAGTTATCAATCACGTTGTAGACGACGGATACTTTTTTGAAGTGCAACAGATCTTCGCCCCGAACATTTGCGTAGGCTTTGCGCGACTGGGAGGTCGTGCGGTGGGTATTGTTGCTAACCAGCCAGCTTATCTCGCTGGTGTCTTGGATATAAACGCTTCAATCAAGGGAGCTCGCTTCGTTCGCTTTTGTGATTGCTTCAATATCCCGTTGGTTACCTTCGAGGACGTGCCGGGATTCTTACCGGGCGTCTCTCAGGAACACGGCGGTATCATCACGCATGGAGCAAAACTGCTTTACGCGTTTGCCGAAGCTACAGTACCTAAAGTCACGGTCATTACGCGCAAGGCCTACGGCGGCGCTTATTGTGTGATGGCCTCAAAGCACATTCGCACTGACGTTAATTTTGCGTGGCCAACTGCGGAAATTGCGGTGATGGGCGCCGAAGGTGCAGTAGGTATTCTGTATCGTCGTGAACTAAATGAGGCAAGCGACAAAGAAGCAGCGAGAAAAATACGAATCGCTGAACTGGAAGATAAGTTTGCGAATCCTTACATTGCCGCCGAGCGAGGTTTTGTTGACGAAGTCATCGAACCGTCAGAAACAAGACCGAAACTGATCAGAGCGCTGTCGTTGCTCGAAAACAAACGCGACAGTAACCCACCAAAGAAACACGGAAACATTCCTCTGTAAATGAACCTTACGTCTTCGGATCAGAAGAGCCTTAACCACGAAGTTCGGAAAGACACTAAGGCACAAACTAACAGCAGGTTGTGACTTCGAGTCTTTGAGTCTTTGTGGTCAAGGTCGCTTTACTACCGCTGAGTTGGTTCGAAAGCGATCAATCGTGCAGCAGGATCGAAGGTTATCTTAAAAGGGTACAAAGCTCTCCTGCCGATTATCAAAGGGGTGCCCGTAGGAACTCCGATCAAAACATCAGTAGGAACACCCCTCAAGACAAGTGCGCCGATACTAACGGTTGTAGGGGCTATTTGTCTGGACTGAACTGCGCCGCCACCGAGGTCGGTCACATCACCTTGCATGTGGTGCTTTCCACCTTCCGAAGACGGCTGGTTTACTGCCAATCCAAATCCCGAACCGGTATCAAGTAATGCCAGTCGACCGTCGCCTAGTCTTACAAAAGGACGATCGCTACCCGATTCTCGTATCCATCTGACAACGGCCCCGTCTTTGGGGATGCGCGTCAAATCCAACCCATTCGTCGCACCATCAAAAACCAACAGTTGTTGATTTGGAAGATCGATTGAATACGCCATCCCGCCAAACAAATCAGTGGGGTCCAAAATTCCATCAATGCCGCCAGGAAGCATTGCGACGATTGCCAGGATGGGTTTACCTGGAACCACGTTCGTACTGTGTCCAAGTGAGATCTTAGCTGCTATCGCTTGTTCGTTAGACGAGATCGGAGAAGTGCTCAAGCCACCTACAAGTGGCCTCCTTGACTTGGTTGTTCCCAAGTGAGCCGATGTCGCCAGGCGGCTGGTGACAATGGATACACCGGCCCCAGTGTCTAATGCGAAGGTGAATGGCCCCTCGTCATTGATCCAGCCACTAACCAGAAGTCCCTCGTTTCTGTCTTCGCGAAATCTGATAGGTGCTAGCGAGGTTGTTGCAGAGGCACCGACCTGTCGTCGCTGAACAAAAGAATGGGCAGCTCCCGAAAGAGGAGCTG
>DATEXA010000530.1:0-2094 GCA_035257465.1 Pyrinomonadaceae bacterium
GGTTTTGGAAAAAACAGCGTGCTTCACACCGCCAAGATTCTTCGGCTCTCTGAAGACCTACCGATGGTTGTTGAGATCGTCGATACGCAGGAAAAAATCGAGAAATTCCTGCCCACACTGAATGAAATGGTAACCGACGGTTTGATCACACTGGAGAGATTGAAGGTAATTCACCTCAAAGACCCGACTTAAGTGAAACTCGCAGAGTCTGCGCTTCTGCGGTTGGGCCATTTTTCGCAGCTGTCGTTTTGGTTTGCGTTGTTTTTCAGGATCCACAGCCTCGTTGCCCTCAAACCGACTTTCAACTCCAAAGGAATAGGCATTGCTAGAACCTCGTGAGTAATCTTCTTACGAGGACCTCTATCAGTGCACAAATTTGATCCAGCCTACCGACGCCTCTACCAGGGGTTAAACTACCGACTCCGAACATTTGCCGGCGGTCGTTACGCCTCCGCGTGTCGCCCCACTTCGATTTCTATCCTGCTTACCGAACGGTGTAACGCTCGCTGCATACATTGTGACATCTGGAAAAATAAAGGTGCGGAAAAGTCGCCTGAACTCGAAGATTGGAAGGTAGTCCTGCGTGACTTGCGAGAATGGCTTGGACCAGTACATCTCGTGCTATCAGGTGGAGAAGCCATGCTGAAACGATTCGCCCTCGACCTGGTGGAATACGGATCGCAGCTAGGGCTTTTCGTTGAACTCCTCACACACGGATTTTGGGACGATGAATCTAAGTTCGTGCGTCTCGCCCTCGCCAAACCCGGACGAGTGACATTCTCTTTTGACGGTATCGGCAAAACCCATAACCGGATTCGTGGACGCGATCAGTTTTTCGAGAAGACGACAAATAGCATTCAAACTCTGAACCGAGCCAGGAAAGATAATCAGCTGGACTTCGTTATTCGTCTAAAGACGGTTGTCATGGATCAAAACATCGACGATCTCTGCAAAGTGGCGGAGTATGCTGAGCGAAACAAACTCGAAGTCTTCTATCAACCCATCGAACAGAACTACAACACTGAAGAGGATCCGCACTGGTTTAAAAGAAGCGAGACTTGGCCAAAGGATTCAACTCGTGCTGTAACAGCAGTGGAGGAACTAATTCGACTCAAGAAGAGCGGGTTGCCAATAGCAAATAGCCTTAGTCAATTAAGTGTCATGATTCCTTACTTTCAAAATCCGGCGAAGTGGAGGATCGCAACGCAGGCACACAGCGCTCATGAGTCTGTTTCGCTTTGCAGTGCGTTGACCATGCTCCAAATTCAGGCTGACGGCGGAGTAAGAACCTGCACTTTCCAACCCGTAATTGGAAATATTCTAGAAAAACGGATACGTGAGATTTGGGAGCATCGCCCGCAATGGTGGGTCCAAGGTTGCTGCTTGGAACGCCGACTGTCCGAAAAACTTTAGTTTGTCACGAACAGGATTGCTACCATCGACGACAAACTAAAGTTTGTCGGACATAACTGCTAATTCCTGTTGAGGATCGATTCCGCCAGTATTCGTAGGTTCATTGGTATCTCGGGCGCAACCTCGTCGCGTTTCGTATTGTGCCGATGATGGGCGAGCAGGCTCAACTCAGCCTGACAGAATTCACAGCGGTCCAAGTGATAACCGACCAAAGTAGAGATCTCAATCGACACCTCGCCGGTTCTGAAGGAGAGAAGCGTCGCGGAGGAAGGGCACGCCGCTGTCTTGCGAAATGGAATGGTTTTCGTAGAGGCTTTCATCCGAGTCCCCAGGCGCCATAGCGCCAAAGAAGTATCCTCAGTTTGGAGTCCGTAAATAATAAATGAGGTTACCAGTCAATAAAGGTCGCACTTCAAACGGCGAACCAGGGCAGAATCTGTCTGTTCAAAAATATAAAATGCCGAATGGCCGCGAGATTCCAGAGTTCTGAGCTCAAAGTCTCACCTTTTCCTAGCATTTTCTCGACCCCACCTAGTGTAAAAAGATGTTGCCCATTATTTAAATTGTTGTTACCATGCCTTTCGTAGTCAGCGGGTGAAACGCCAGCTGGCTCAAACACTCCAGGAATTGCCCACATAAGAGTGGTCGGGCAAAGCAGTTTCCGCAGTCGCCTCATTGGCA
>DATEXA010000531.1:0-6848 GCA_035257465.1 Pyrinomonadaceae bacterium
TTCTAATCGATGTTGATCATTGCCTCCAAACACGTCGATCTGACTGGCTCAAAGAAAGAGAGACAGCTCGATGGTAAGAGTCTTCGACGACGGAAACTTAGTCGCGGAAATAATTCCTGAATTGTGGCTGATGGATCACTACAATGTGCAATTGTCGAAACCTTACCAAGAAGAGCGCGTGGGTGATTTGGCTGTCCTTACATCAAAGGGATGATTACTGACACTGCCCGAGATTTGTTTTCTGATTGTCAGTGCGGCAGATAGCTTTTTACCTCAGCCTCATGATGAATCTCAATTCGTAAGAAAACTCTTTTCAAGTCGCGTCTAAAACGAGTTAAATCAGAATGCTTCGAAACGATACCTCAACACTCGAAGCAGCCAGTTAAATCGATCCGAACCGACCGACGGTCGATCCGTTTTTCCAGGAGACCCAAATGTTTGGATGGCTTAAAGATAAATTCGCTTCAGGCTCGCAGAGCGTCGAAATCGCTAAAGCAGCAGAACAATTAAAAGCACAATTTGAGCCGATCGAAAAACTGTCAGGCGCAAAACCCGCTATTGCCGAACGACTAACCCGTTACGTGTTTACAGGAGAACCTAAAGATGCAGTGCCTGAGCTTGCGGCAATGCAAAACACCCAGTTTATCCTCTCTAACCCGTCTTCGTTTTACAGTCATCACGCCGCCAGAGTCGACCTGCCATTATTGGTAAAGTTACTTCCTGAAGACCCCGAGCTATATCTGCGACTTGCCGACGTTTACGACGCTACTTATCGAATCGGGTCTCAGCTTTCTGCAGCTTTAGGCGGAGTGCCAATTCCAGCGTTTGAAGGTTCGATGTCTTGGCTAAGTGCGTTTGTGGTTGAACTCTCGCACGGTGGCAGGCGACAAGAACCAAACTTTTCCGTTGATCTCGTGCGGCAGATGCTCACGACCCGTGGTGAGGATCCAAACGTACTCATTAGAGGACCGTTCTTCTATGAGGATGCACAAGGAAAGCCTCAACTTAGTCGTTGGCTCAACCCACCATTTTCATACTTTCAATGTCTGCGGGGGTTCGGTGATCTAGTCTTGAATTCAACAGACATTGTCCGTCCTGCGTTTCGACAGAAAGATGCCGGCAGTCGGGCGACCGTCTTGCGCGCACTCACCGCACTCAAGATTGCGCCGGATAGTTTTGCGGAGGAGATAGCATCATTAGCCGTTTCGGGTTCGAAGGAAGTTCGTGAAACCGCCGAACTCCTGGTTGCCGATCGCTTTGCAGCCTTTAACCAGCTCCTTGAAAAATATGCTGAGAAGGGTAGCAGCGACGAGCGGTATCACGCAGTGCGGTTACTTGGTCGAATAAGTGATGACTCGGTAAGCAGCTTCCTGACAAAACGACTCGAGATCGAAAAGTCGCAGAAAGTTATTGAAGCGATCCAACACATACTCGGAGCCAATGAGCCTACAACGGCTGCGGGAGGGGCTCTTGAGGAATACACTCTGCCTCCGGTTGCCGACGTTCCAACCAGAGCTCCGCTTGGTAAAGATGTGCTTGTGGATCTGCGCAAGTGCATCGAAGAATGCGAGCGAAAATCCGCCGAGGACTTCTCAAAGAACAAGCATGCTCAAAGACATAATAAGGAGCTGCCTCCATTTCCTGCCGACACTGCCGATCAACTTTTCGAGTCGTTGCAAAATTTTGTCGTAAAGGAAAAGGAGACCTGGCAGTTTGTACGTGGAACGTTGTGGGGCAGCTCTTACCAGGTCCTGGTGAACTTCGTCACCCACCCTCAACTTGAACTGATTCATCTCTTACGGTGGTGTTTGTTAATAACAGGTCGACGGATCGACGGCTGGGGATTCGACTCGTTACGTTTGTCGCTTATTTATGCCTGGCGCGATCCGTTCGTCCGTTACCAAAAAGCTCACAAGAAACAGATAGATCTTCGCGAACTTGCAGCAGTGTTCCGAGCCGTTGGCCTGGATGATCGAGTGATCGGTCGTCAGCTCCTTCAGGCTAATCGCTTTGGATCTTCACCTGTTTCGTATTCAGATGCGGATGACATTTGGCCATATTTTGCCGAGAGACTTGATCTCATTGAAGAAGCCTTCGGCGTGTCGCATCCCTCTAACACAAACACCTATCAAGATTATCTGGCGATGGACCGACGCCAGAACGCATTCAGTATCCTGAAACTATTTCCCCGGATACCGTCTCGATTTGTTCAGATGTTATGGGACATCGCACTCGGTTCCGGAAAGACGGAACGCCCCTGGGCCCAGGAATGTCTGGAGAAGTTTCCGAACACTGAACAGCGAGTTGTCGCAGCGCTTGCAAGCCGCCAACAAGAGTCACGGCTCGCTGCAGCACAGTGGCTTGGTAAATTGAAATCTACTGCAGCGATTCCACAGTTGAGAACCGCTCTAGCGAAAGAGAAGAGTGAAAGTGTCAAAGACGAATTGATCAGAACGTTGGAACTGTTAGGAGTCAAACTTGAAGAACTACTCGACCTGGAGAAATTGGACGACGAGGCTCAGAAAGGATTGAAGAAAGGGATACCCAAGGAACTCGATTGGTTTCCTTTTGATCGACTTCCTACTATTCGCTGGGCTGATTCTGACAAACCAGTTTCACCAGTAATCATTCACTGGCTTATCGTCCAGGGACACAAATTGAAGACAGCAGAGGCGGGCCCAACATTACGCCGGTATTGTTCACTGCTACAGACTGAAGATCGAGAGAAGCTGGGAATGTTTGTTCTGGAATCGTGGATAGCGCAAGACACAAAACCCAGGTTCACATCTGATCAGGCAGCGACTGAAGCTCAAAAAACAGCGCGGCAAATGGCTAACTACGCCAAGCAATATCCCCAATATTATCCCGATTTCAGTGAAGAACGAGTTTACCAGTCAAGCTTCAATCGTCTCTTAATCGAGCCAGAAGGATCGCAAACCGCGACGAAAGGAATTCTGTCAGTAGCAGGAGCCTGTTGCAGTGGCAGTGCTGCGCCCATCGTTCATCGCTACGTAAAGCAGTGGTACGGCTATCGCGGCGCTCAATCGAAAGCTCTGCTGCAAGTATTGGCCTGGATAGATCAGCCAGTGGCAACCCAGGTCGTCTTGTCAGTAGCGAATCGGTTTCGCACAAAAGGCATCCAGGAAGAGGCGATGCGGTTGTGTCAAATGTTGGCAGAGCGCAAAGGTTGGACCCTTGATGAGTTAGCCGATCGAACTATTCCGACAGCTGGTTTTGATGACGATGGCACGCTGGAACTCGACTATGGCGCAAGAAAATTTGTAGCCAGTCTAGCCGACGACATGTCGATTGTGTTGTCTAATCAGGATGGAAAAACAATCACAACTCTGCCGGATCCGAATCAATCTGATGACGCCGAGAAAGCAAAACAGGCGAAGGCCGCCTTATCTAACGCACGAAAAGAGCTCAAGTCAGTTTTGACGATGCAGAAGGACCGTCTGTACGAGTCGCTGTGTACCCAGCGCTACTGGCGGTTCGAAGATTGGGATGCTTATCTTCGGAAGCATCCAATTGTTGGGCGATACTGTCAGCGATTGATATGGACAGCATACGAAGGCGAAAAGCTCACTCAATCTTTTCGCCCAATGCCAGATGGCAGCCTCACAAACTATCAGGATGATGAATTAACCCTGGATCAGGAAACCTGGATTAGACTCGGCCATGACGAAACTCTCCTGATGGAGGAACGCGCCGCATGGTTGCAACACCTCTCCGATTACAAAGTCGAGCCTGTGTTTCAACAGCTTGGCAAGCAGCTTTTCGAATTACCTGATGACATGAAAGAGGCGACTGAAATAGCGGAGTTTCGGGGCCACCTCGTAAAAGCGTTTTCTCTTCGTAACAGACTGACGCGCCAGGGTTACACTCGTGGGGCAGCGCAAGATGGTGGTTGGTTTTTCGATTACAAGAAAAGCTTCTTGAGTCTGGGAGTAGAAGCCGTCATCGAATTCAGTGGCAACGGCTTGCCGGAAGAGAACCGGACGGTGGCGCTTCATAAGCTCTACTTCGCGCGTAAGACTCTCGATGATAGACCATCGACTTTCGGACAGTTAACGCTCGGGCAGCTGCCGCGTGTATTACTCACAGAATGCTGGAATGACATTCGAATGGCCGCAGCCGAGGGATCGGGATTCGCTGAGGACTGGGAAAAGCAGACGGAGATGTGAGATGACAACGGAAGGGCCACACAACGAACGGAGGCCGTTACGACCTTCGTGCGAAATTCTTTTTGCGGATGAGCTGTCGGTGTTAAAAGCTAATGATACTGGCAAGAAACCTGATGGTTGGCGTCTTTCTCCACAAGCGGTGCGAATGTTTGTGACAGGCTCAAATGAGAAGGCTCTTTCGAACGACGGTCAATCGATTGTGATCCGGCGAAAGTTTTACGGTGACGACGCGCTAATTGATCGTTGCATCGTGACGCTGCTCGGCAATCGAGGACTGCTACTTGTTGGTGAGCCAGGAACAGCGAAATCTATGCTCTCCGAGTTACTAGCAGCAGCAGTCTCGGGTGTTTCAACTTTCACCATTCAAGGAACAGCCGGAACCACCGAAGATCAGATCAAGTATTCCTGGAACTACGCGATGTTACTCGCCGAGGGACCTAAACCTGCTGCGTTGGTCCCCTCTCCATTGTATTCCGCGATGAAGCACGGGCTGATTGTTCGGTTTGAAGAAGTTACACGCTGCCAACCCGAGATTCAGGACTGTCTGATTAGCATCATGTCGGACAAAGTCCTTCAGGTCCCTGAACTCACTGGCGAAGATACGACCCTTTTTGCCAAAAAAGGATTCAATGTACTGGCAACTGCAAATATTCGAGATCGCGGCGTGCATGAAATGTCCAGCGCTCTAAAACGTCGTTTTAACTTCGAAACCGTCAATCCGATTGGAAAGAGAGAACTCGAGATCAAGCTGGTCACTGAACAGACAGAAACACTGCTCCGCGAGGCAAACGTTCCTGTGACGTGCCCGGCAGACGTGATGGAAGTGTTGGTTTCCACCTTCCATGATCTTCGCTCTGGTGCAGCAGCGGATGGAACTGTTGTCGAACGTCCATCAACTGTGATGTCCACAGCTGAAGCAGTGGCCGTTGGTTTCTCAGCAGGACTCGAAGCACACTATTTCGGCAACGGTTTAATGGATGGTTCGCACATTGCGCGACAATTACTGGGCACTGTCCTCAAGGACAATCCGGAAGACGCAAAGAAGCTGAGACAGTATTTTGATGTTGTTGTTAAAGCACGTGCAAAGAAGAGTCGAGCGTGGCAATCGTACTGGGACGCGAGAAAGTGTCTGGAGCGGTAAATACAACAGACGAATTAATTGTCGAGTTGAGTCTGGTTCTAGATTCACTTCAGACACCTGAGTGCGTCTATTTTCCCATTCGACATCACAGCCCGGCCTGTGCCTGGCACGTGGCAAAGTTGATCCGAGAATTACGACCATCAGTGATTCTCGTTGAAGGACCAGCCAGTTTTACACCTCTTATTCCCACCATCCTCGACTCTGGTACTAAACCACCAATTGCAATCTACACGCATTTCATCGATGTAAATCGTCAACTCTACAAGCCTGCTGATGGTGAGCCTGACCTCGGACCTGCTCGCTTTGCCGCCTACTATCCGTTTTGCGATTACTCTCCCGAACTCGTCGCATTGCGCGTTGGCGCAGAAGTTGGTGCGCGTCTGAGCTTCATCGACCTGGATTATGCAGATCAGATTCTCGCTCACACATTAGATAAACAACCCACAAGGCCTCGTGTTGAATCACTCATGGAAGAAACCCATCTTCAGCGCAGCCACTACCTCAGTGCTCTTGCTCAACGAGCGGGGTGCCGTGACTTCAATGAGATGTGGGACCATCTGTTCGAAGCCAATTCTCTTTTACGTTCGACGGAATCGTTCATCCGCGAAGTAGCCGGCTACTGTTTTTTCGCGCGCCGCGATGCGAACGCAGAGTTGCTGGACGCTGATGGCACAGTTGCACGCGAACAGTCCATGGCCTTGACCATCGCTGAAGAATTATCAACCAATCAAACTGATCGACCCGTCCTTGTAGTTACTGGTGGATTCCACACGGTGACACTTCCGGCCCTCGTAGAAACGAAACCAAAGCGGGTGAGAAAGCACGTTTTGTCGCCGGATTCCACTCAACAAGCAGTCATTCGCTACAGCTTCGAACAACTGGACGCGCTCAACGGCTACGCTGCCGGCATGCCATCACCTCATTACTACAACCGTTTGTGGGGCAGTTTTGTAGATGGAACCGTTGATCCATTTGCAAAGATCGCTACTGAGGTTCTGGTGGAGATAGGTTCGCTTACTCGTAGGAAGGACATGCAGATAGCTCTGTCCACAGCTGATGAGATCGCCGCTCTGCAACAAGCCCAGTTACTTGCAGCGCTACGAGGTCATCCAGGACCTACTCGCGAAGATCTGCTCGACGGTGTAAGGAGTTGCTTCGTTAAGGGCTCAATGGATGCAGAAGGGACCGTTCTGATGGGTCTTGTGGGCCACGTGCTTACAGGAAAAGAGATTGGCGACGTTCCTGCGAATGCTGGTGTTCCACCTATCGTGGCGAGTTTCCGCAAAGAAGCAGAGCGAGCGCGACTCGATATCAAAGACTCAGTCAAGAAGCGTGTCTCGCTCGAGATCTATCGGCGTGAGAACCATAGACGCACCAGCCGTTTCTTGCATTGTCTCAATTTTCTTCAAGTGCCATTTGCCGGAATGGTTGCTGGGCCAGATTTCGTGCGCGGGACTGGCTTGGAACGAATTCATGAGCAATGGCAATACGCATGGAGTCCGATGACTGAAGGAGCGCTG
>DATEXA010000532.1:0-3933 GCA_035257465.1 Pyrinomonadaceae bacterium
CCGGCGCTTTCAGAAGCACTGATCCAGGTTGGCTAGTCTTAAGCTCGCCAAATACCGCGGAGAGATTGTGATATCGCAGGAGCCATTTGGTAATCTCATCACCTTCTGCAGAGGGCTCAATGAGCAGCTCGCGCGGGCTAAAAACAAAACCGATACGTTCATCGCACTCGGCCACTCTGACCATCTCTTCAAGGCAGTTAGGGTGCAGGAGGTCGTCTTGGAAAAGAAACTTTATGTACTTGCCTGATGCCGCGCGAATAGTGCTGTTCCAATTAGCGACCATGCCCGGAGTTTTTGTTGGCAGAATGATGAAGTTAGCTTGTGTCCGCCGTGCCTCCTCGCGAACGATATCTTCAGAGCCGTCCGAATAGCCGCTGTCGGAAACGATAATTTCCCGAGGAATGACGGTCTGATTGAGGATGCTGTGGATAGCATCCCTGAGGTAGAGAGCGCCATTGTATATCGGCACACATACAGTAACCGGCACACTGTTAAATGTATTTGCCATACGGATACCGCAGGTAAGTATTTGATAAAACCTCTCCAGTAGGATCTGTTCGCAAGATTTCAGTCCACCTGAGGACTACCAACCGAAGTCCTTGGGTTTCATTACTCTCGCCTTCACTGAGGATGAGAAACATATGACAAAATCGGTGAGTGCATTCACCCGCCAATCTCCGCAACAGCAGGGATTTTATTAGTAAGGTCAATCAGTTGATCGAATTTGCCACCGCGTGCCGGCAAGAGATCGCGCCAGCATCGCTGCGCTCCGCTCCTTTGCGCAAAAGATCGTAAAAACCCGGCAACACGATATCGTCGTGATGCAGGATATGCGCCCAGTGACCGCGCGCCCGCTTAACGCATCTATTCCAATTATTGGCTAAACCTCGATTCTGCGATTCGGCATGGAACGTCACCCGTCCCGCGCCTAGTCGCCGAGTAACTTCAGAAGCAGTATTATCATTCGAGCCATCATCGACAACCTCGATCTGCATCCGTTCCGGGCCGGGGTCCTGGTCCAGGACACTCCGTAGAGTTGCTTCCAAATAGTCTGCCTGCGGATTGTACGGAGGTATCATTACAGACCAGAAAGGTCGGGTGTCAGCACTTTTTACATCCGGAATCGCCGGTGGGCTTATGAGCATGTTCTCACTCAAAAACCGCGCCACCATTTCCGCAAAAGCCTCGCTGGGGCAAGTAAGCCATGTCCTAAACGATAGCTTGGTGAATTTTGGATAGTCCGGATTCCTCCTCTCAGCTGCTGTACTTCCTCATCTGTTTCACGAAGCAGCTTGTAACAAGCCATTTCAGGCTTGTTGAAAATGTAGTTTAGGAGTTCTGCTGCACGAGCGCTCAGTTTTACATCGGAGTCTGTCCGTCCACGATAATCAAACCCGATCAACTTCACGATCACAGAGTCTTTCCGCACACGGTAATCAAATCCGATCTTGGGAAGGTGGAAAAACGCACCGCCATGGGCAGCAACTCGCAGCCAAAAATCCCAGTCCTCCCACCCGATCGAAGGCATGAGCTCATCATATCCGCCAACTTTTTCCCACAGGCTCTTTCGATAGACAGCAGAGGCATCTATGAAGTTCATCCGGATTAACGACAACAAATCGAATTCCGGTATCTGCCACCGACCGCTCCTCTCGCCGAAGTATTCGGCGTCTGCGTAAATTACTCCTACACTTGGATTGTTCTTTAGGAGAGATACTCCCTCGTCCAAGTAGACGTCTCGAAGACGGTTATCGCTGTCCAACGGCAAAATAAATTCGCCTTTGGCCAATCGTATCCCCGTGTTCCGAGCTGCACCGGGACCACGGTTAGGCTGAGACACGACGCAGTGGCCCGCCTCCGCGACTTCATTGAGAATCCGGGTGGTTTCGGATTCGTACGACCCGTCATCGACGATGATCACCTCGAGCACATTTGCGTTGCGCACCTCCTCCACGCTGGCAAGCGCTTCGCGCAGCATCGCCCCATGGTTGTAGCACGGGATGATAATTGAAACCCTACCTTGGCCAATCGGGGTCTCCGTCATTGTGCTCGGTTGATTCATTTCAGCGCACTGTCCATCCCGTCCCTTGCGACGGCGGAACCCGGAAGCATTGTTCCAAATGATCGCCTCCTACAATTCCGGCATGGGCTTGTGGGCGAAGATGAGGATTGACCACCTTATCGCTCATTGAGAAGCAGAGACTAGGAAAAGACGACGAGCAGCCTCTCTGCGAAGTCAAGACAGGGGTCTTCGGGCATGAGTTCACGAATTCTCCGGGCAGCGAGGACTCCCATTGAGGAGAGTTCACTTCGCCGCTGCCACGCGCGCTCGAGTGCTTCGTCGAACGCTTCCACCGTCACCGCGTTCGCGATAAAACCTGTTTGATTGTCCTCCACGACTTCAGAGTTGCCACCTGCTCGCGTCACCACATTGGGCCGGCCAAGCATCATTGCCTCCATGACTGCAAGAGAAAGACCCTCGAATCGGGAAGCAAGGACCCCGAGGTTGTGCCTGTCCCATACCGAAAGAATGTCGTCGACCTGTCCGGCGAACAACACCCGTTCGAGCCCCAGATATCGAGCCAGATTATGCAACACTTGCCGCTGAGGACCTTCTCCAAATAGTGTCAGCGAGACATCGCGGTCTTTCCACTTTTTTAGGGCTAAAGTCTTGAAGAGCACATCCTGGCCTTTTGCATGCACGCTGAGCCGGGCGACGCAAGCGAGCCTGAGGCTCCCCTCGGGCACCTGCGGAAGGGAGACGTTGTTGGCTCGAAGCATAGAGCCACGATTCACCGGATTCCAGATGACCTCCGCATTTGGGAGTTCCATGCCAAGGCATTGCTGGACGTCCTCTAAATTATGATGCGATACAAAAAACACGCGGCGAGCGTTAATTAGCAGCTTGCAAACAACGCTGAGTTGACTGTCATAGGGCCAGATTTCAGGACCTGCAGCTTGAACGATTACGGCGTACGGCGTTCTCCCCTCCGACATGTATACCAACTGGGAGAAATCATCCAGCAAACTTCCGCACGAGATAACTACCCTCGGCGAAGACATCGAAGAAACCCAGTCTCTCGTACGATTCTCCCACTTGCGACGAAAGGCAGCAGAAGAGAGCCGTCTCAGAATGCGCAACGCGAGAGGAGCGCGTGAGGCCCGAAAAGTGACGACAGCGCCGCTGGTTGCAAGGTCCTCGATATGGCGCGGGACGGAGGGCCACCATGTCGTTTGCGTCTGAACAGGCACGCCCCTTGCAAGAAGATGCTTTGCTGCTCCATGCCACAGGTTCTCGCTTCCGCCCCACGGAACAGGCGCCATCGTGGAAATAAAGACAAACATCCAAATTGCTCTCGGAAATACTGCCCGGACGTTTAGGCGTCCGCCTTTTGCAGAACAAAGAAATTCGCCAGATAAAACGGACCGCGATCCACCACAGAGTTCTGAAGACGCCTCGAACGCAACAGGGCAAATAACCAGCGCTGCATCACCTGACACACTCGATTGACAAAACGCGAAGTAAAGGAGCGTGTGCGGGGTAAAAAGCTCTGGCGGGCGAGAAGTGTTCCTAAAACATCCCACCCGGTACCGAGCGGCGTTTCTGTTTCAATCGCGAACCCATGCTTTTGTGCAAAATATCTGATGGCATAAGGAGTGGGACGCCAGAAATCATAGGGCTCTTCATGAAGTGGAAAAAAATGAGGGCAAGTGAAAATAATGTGTCCTGACGGAGCCAACAGGTGATAAAAATTCGCGAAAACGTTATCCCATTCGGCCACGTGTTCAAGAACCTCGCTGCAAAGAATAAGATCATAGGGCCCGCTCTGGTAAATTGACTCAGGTAGGTGCTTCTCGTCGATCGGTGTTATGAAATCAACTTTGACTCCTGCTTGAGCACAAACGTCAAGCGAGTAATAGAATGCTCCGGTC
>DATEXA010000533.1:0-33175 GCA_035257465.1 Pyrinomonadaceae bacterium
CCGGCCGGCGGTTTCACTGCCGATCTGCAGTGGCAACTCGCGCACCTGTCTCTCAGTGACGTTGGTCTGTTGAACTGGACTCTCCGTCTGCAGAGTCTGTGAGTCAGATGTGACCAGGACGGATTCCCCTACGTTACCTACTTCGAGATTTACGTCTTGTCTCCTGGTCACTTGCACTGCGACTCGAACGGAATCGATGGTAGCGGTTTTGAAACCAGTCGCCTGCACGGTCATTTTGTATGGAGCGGCTTTGAGCTCTGCGACGGTAAAGTTGCCGTCATCAGACGTTTCGACCTCCCGAACTTCACCGCTGTCGAGGCTGGTCACTGTGACCTTGGCTTTTGAGACCACCGCGCCGTTTGGATCTTTTACCGTACCGACAATTGATCCGCGATCACTTTGCGCGTTAGCCGTGATCGACACACAACAAAGCAGCGTCAACAAAAAGACGACGCTTACAGTGATACCTTTCATGCCGCCTCCTTAGCATTTCTCGCTCGCCGGAGAGAGTGGTACAGACCGAAGGGACTATGGTACGAGCTGAGAGTTGGCCCGTTCTATTCAAATTTACTAACTAGTTTTTTGTTCGGACACGAATTCGTTGGGGGAAAGGGACTTGAACACTATAGCGCTTGTTGCTTAGACTGAGTGCTTATATAAGCCCAAAATGAGCACGTGTCAAGAGTTTTTCCGGGTCAATAAGGCAAATCGGGGTTTGTGCTGGCAGAGAACAAATCGAGCCAATTATGTCGGCTCTCACGAATGAAGATCGTGTGGCGAACAGGAAAAAATTGTAGGTGAGCGTACAGGGCGAGCAATAAAGCTGCGATTGAATTTTTGCTGATTTATTTTTTTGGTGCGTGATATTTTAGTCGTCCCCCAACCTGGTTCACACTGAAAGCGCCAGCTCCGAAGACTTGGAATCAGTAACGAGATGCTGGATTGTTGGTCCTCCACGTCGATACTTCTTTTCAATTCACAGAGGTGCAGATAGCTATGTTTGCTCTTAGAAGATTTTCACAGTCGTTAATTGTGCTTGCGGTGCTCTGCCATTTCGTAATCGCGGCGCCGAGTAAGAAATGGACGGAAGCGCAAGCGAACGACTGGTATCGAAATCAACCGTGGCTGGTTGGCAGCAACTTCATTCCGGCAACCGCAATTAACGAGTTGGAAATGTGGCAGGCGGACACGTTTGATCCAGAACGAATCGATAAGGAACTTGGTTGGGCAAGAAGTATAGGCATGAACACGATGCGTGTGTTTCTGCACGACCTGGTTTGGAAGCAGGATCCCGAGGGCTTCAAACGCCGCATCGATACATTTCTGCGCATCGCGGCCAAACATCAGATCAAACCGATGTTCGTACTTTTTGACTCATGTTGGGATCCAAGTCCGGCGTTAGGAAAACAACGCGCGCCTCGACCAGGTGTTCACAATTCCGGTTGGATGCAAAGCCCCGGAGCAAGCGCACTGGAAGATCCTTCTCAGTATCCGCGACTGGAACAGTACGTTAAAGGCGTGGTCGGTGCATTTGCACATGACTCGCGCGTTCTTGCGTGGGACATTTGGAATGAACCAGATAACACCAACGGTGGAAGCTATGGAAAGCTTGAGCCGCGGAAGAAAGTTGAAATCGTACTTGGGCTCTTACCGCAAGCATTTGCCTGGGCGCGTGAAGCTGGCCCACAACAACCGTTGACAAGCGGAATCTGGAAAGGTGACTGGTCGAGTAATGATCGAATGGATCCAATGGATCGCCTCCAGATTTATCTTTCGGACGTTATCTCGTTTCACAACTACGACGCGGGCGAAGAGTTTGAGAAGCGCGTGAAGTGGTTGACACGCTATAACCGACCGCTGTTGTGCACTGAATACATGGCCCGCGGGAACAAAAGCACGTTTCAGGGGACGCTTCCTATCGCGAAGAAGTATAAAGTCGCCGCAATCAACTGGGGCCTCGTCGCTGGAAAGACTCAGACCTACCTGCCGTGGGATTCGTGGGAGCATCCCTACACAGATCGCGAACCGGCTATCTGGTTTCACGAAGTGTTTCGCACTGACGGAACACCCTATCGTGTGGATGAGGTCGAACTAATTAAGCAGCTGACTGGAAGTGCACGAGTTGACAGCCGACGGTCGTTGCGCTTTAAAGACCAGCGCCAGATTTACGCAGTTAAATAGATGCAAATGCCAACCATGCAAAATATAACATCCACAAAGATCACTCCGATGCGAGTCATCACCTTGATTGTTTCACTATCGTTTTGTCTTCAGGCTCCACTCGTCATCGCTCAAAACAAGGCGACTGTCACGGTTCAGGTCGACAAACCCGGAGCGGACATATCGCCGACAATGTTTGGCATTTTCTTCGAAGACATTAACTTCGGAGCTGATGGTGGCCTTTATCCCGAACGAGTGAAGAATCGCTCGTTCGAGTTTCCCGAGCCGTTGATGGCGTGGCAACAGATCGATAAGGGCGGATCAAAGGGCACTGTATCAGCGTCCACTCAGAATCCTGTAAATGAAGAGAACGCCCACTACATTCATTTCGACGTCACAACTCCAGGCAAGGGATTTGGACTCAGGAACGATGGTTTCCGCGGAATGGGTTTTCAACGCGGAGCCACATACGTTCTAACTTTGTATGCGCGCAATCCAGCTCATGCCCAACGAGAAGGTAACGCTCGTCTCGAAGAGCGAAGACCTGCTGCGTTACGAGTTGAATTTGAAGATGCGGATGGTCGAACATTGGCCAGCGGCAGATTGACCGGCTTCACGCAGGATTGGAAAAAATATTCAATCCTTCTTCGATCGACGGCCACATCTCTGAAAGCGCACTTGAATCTACTGGCGGAAGCATCCGGGGCGCTTGATGTTGATATCGTCTCGGTCTTTCCCAAAGCAACCTGGAACAATCGTCAAAATGGACTGCGAGCAGATCTTGTTCAATTACTCAAAGACATGAAGCCAGGGTTTTTGCGATTCCCTGGTGGGTGCATAGTTGAAGGTCGTTACTTGAAGACTCGCTATCAATGGAAGACAACGGTTGGGGACATTGCTAAGAGGAAACTGATCATCAACAGGTGGAATGATGAATTCAAACATCGCCCTGCGCCCGACTACTACCAATCATTTGGGCTGGGGTTCTTTGAATACTTCCAACTTGCTGAAGACATCGGCGCCGAGCCGTTGCCAATTATCAATTGTGGAATGGCGTGTCAGTTCAATTCCAACGAACTGGTGCCACTCGATCAGCTCGATCCGTACGTTCAGGACGCCATGGACCTAATTGAATTTGCCAACGGGCCGGTGACGAGTGAATGGGGAAAACTGCGCGCCGCAATGGGGCACCCGGCCCCGTTTCACTTGAAGATGATGGGAGTCGGGAATGAACAATGGGGGCCACAGTTCATTGAACGATACGATGTTTTCTCGAAGGCGCTAAAGTCAAAACACCCTGAGATCACACTTATCTCTGACGCGGGCCCGAGCCCAAACGACGAGAGATTTAAATTCCTGTGGGCCAAGTTGCGCGAACGTAACGCGGACATTGTCGATGAACACTACTACATGGCACCAAAGTGGTTCCTGACAAACTCTGATCGTTATGACAATTATCCGCGGACGGGACCAAAGGTATTCAGTGGTGAATACGCGGCTCAGAGTGTGGGCGTAGCGAGTCCAGACAATCGCAACAACTGGGAATGTGCCCTGGCTGAAGCTGCGTTTATGACCGGCCTCGACAGAAACGCAGATGTGGTTCGCATGGCTTCGTATGCTCCGTTGTTCGCTCATGTTGATGGTTGGCAGTGGACTCCGGATCTGATCTGGTTTGACAACCTGCGCTCTTACGGAACGCCCAACTACTATGTCCAAAAAGTATTCAGTCTCAACAAGGGCACGAACATTCTTCCCGTGCTCTTGAATGGATCGCCTCGGAACGCGCAGGAAAATCTGTACGCCAGTGCCGCGATTGATCGACGTGCCGGCGAAGTTATTCTGAAGCTAGTCAACGCGACGCCTGACAGGAAAGACATTCGCATCACTCTGGCGGGAGGAACTCGTTTCGACAAAACTGGCAAGGCATTTGTTTTGGCAAGTCCTGACCTCAGGGCGGAAAACAGTTTGGATCAGCCGACGAAAGTTTCTCCCCTGCAACGTGAGGTTCAGGTCCAGTCACCGGAGTTTGGCTACACGCTTGATCCCAATTCCCTCACGGTACTTCGAATTGCGACTCGATAGGGCCGTGATTTCAAGAGCAACCATCCTGGCACTGACGATTCTTATCGTTACAGCAGCGCCAGCTCGTCAAACTCAACCCCCGAAGACACTCTCGCTTCAAGGCGATATCAGTCCAATACATGATCCGACGATGATTCGTCAGGGCAGTACTTATTATGTCTTCGCGACGAATCGATTCAACGGCAAGCTCCTGCCAATCTTTTGCTCGCAGGATTTACAACAATGGAAGTCTTGCGGAAATGTTTTCGATGCCGTGCCTGACTGGGCTCTGAAACAGATTCCCGGTGCAAGAGGAATCTGGGCACCGGACATCTCCAATGTGCAAGGTGAATATCGTCTCTACTATGCTGTATCTACTTTTGGCAGCAATCACTCGACTATCGGGCTGATTACAAACAAGACTCTCGACGCTCAGTCCAGGGATTATCGTTGGGTGGATCAAGGTGAGGTGATTAGCTCTTCCAAAGATGATGACTTCAATGCGATCGACCCGAACTACGTGCAAGACAAGGAGGGAAATGGATGGCTGGCGTTCGGTAGTTTTTGGGGCGGAATAAAATTGCGAAAGCTTGACCTCAATACCGGGAAGCCATCGCAAAAAGACCGGACGCTGTATTCACTTGCCAGTCGTCGACCACTTATGCCGCCCGCCATCGAAGCACCCGCAATAGTTCGCCACGGTCCTTTCTATTATCTCTTTGTCTCGTTCGACTTTTGTTGCCGCGGTAGGGATAGCACATACAAGATCGTCGTCGGTCGATCGCAAAAGATTACTGGTCCCTACTTTGATCGTGAGGGAAGGGCAATGATGTCAGGAGGCGGCACGTTGTTAATGGCTGGATCAGATACCTGGCGTGGTCCCGGCGGTCAGTTCGTTTTCACAGACCACGAAAAAGAATATCTTGTGTTCCATTCCTACAGTGCTGTGACCAACAAAGCAAACCTGATGATTTCATCTGTAGTGTGGGAAGACGGATGGCCGCGAGTTGGACAGTTGCCGTAATTCTTGCCTGACTAATGTCATATGAATCTGAACTTTGCACGTCAAGTTGTAGTAACAATGATCCTCTTCCTCGTGCCGTTCCGGTTAGCAAGTGCGCAACAACCTGCCGCAAGTCCCCCGCAAACTGGACGCTCGTACGAAATCACCAATCTTCCGAAGACTCCACCGACGCCCGGACCTCAGGGTAAATCCCCAGTGCTTTTCACCGATATCACCGCCGAGAGCAAGGTGAATTTCAAATACGCCGGCTCACCGACATCAAAAAAGTTCCTGCTCGAGACGATGGGCGGAGGCGTTGCTGTTTTTGATTTCAACAACGACGGTCGAATGGATCTCTTCTTCACTAATGGCGCACTGTTGCGCGACGAGATGCCGGCCGATGCGGTTCCCGAAAAGAGTGAAGAGAAGTTTTGGAATCGGCTTTATCAACAGCAAGTCGATGGTACGTTTCAAGACGTGACCGAACGTGCCGGGCTAAAGGGTAGCGGTTACAGCATGGGTGTGGCTGTGGGCGATTTCAACAACGACGGTTTTGAAGATCTTTACGTCACAGGCTATGGGGGAAATCACCTTTATCAGAATAACGGCAATGGCGCTTTTACCGATGTCACGCAGAAACTGGGTGTCGGAGGAGGCGGATGGTCCACAAGCGCGGGCTGGTTGGATTACGATCGAGACGGTCGCCTGGATCTTTTCGTTGCGCGTTATCTGACGTGGGATTTTGCGAAAGGACTGTTAGTGTGCGGCGATCCTCGTCCCGGTCTGCACGCGTACTGCCATCCTGACAATTTTAAGGGTGTGACTAACATGCTGTATCACCAAAAACCAGATGGCAGCTTCGAGGATGTATCAGTGCGAGCAGGTGTCTCTGACCCAGCGGGCAAGGCCCTCGGAATCGCGTTCGCCGATTTTGATAACGATGGATGGTTGGACATATTTGTAGCAAACGATAGCGTGAGACAGTCGTTCTATCACAACAAGGGCGACGGAACCTTTGAAGACATCGCAGTGACGTCGGGCGCCGGTTACGACGAAAACGGAAAGACTTTCGCGGGAATGGGCGTCGACGCCGGCGATTATGACAACGATGGCTGGCCGGACGTGGTTATTACAACGCTTTCGAACGAAACCTATCCGCTTTACCACAACAATAGAGATTTGAGTTTCGCGTGGACGACAAATGTAACCGCGGTGGGTCAGATCACTCTCCTGTACTCCGGGTGGGGAACGCGATTTATCGATGCTGACAACGACGGCTGGCGCGATATCTTCGTTGCGCAAGGCCACGTTCTGGACACGATCGAAAAGACGACTAGTTATTTGAAGTACAAGCAAACGCCATTGTTGATGATGAATACAGGCAAGTCGTTCGTGAATGTTTCTGCAACCGCTGGGTCAGGCTTCAATACTCCGGTTGTTGGGCGCGGGGCAGGTTTCGGAGACCTGAATAACGATGGTCAGATCGATGTGGTCCTGGGAGTTCTAAACGATGCGCCTGTAATTTTGCGGAACAACGGAACTGCAAATCACTGGTTAGGACTCTCGCTTGTAGGTTCAAAATCAAATCGCGATGGAATAGGGGCGCGTGTCGTCGTCACTGACAACAATGGGCGCAAACAGATCTTCGATGTATCAACAAGCAGTAGTTACTTGTCAGCTAACGATGGTCGCTTAATAGTAGGACTGGGTCAGGCGGTAGGAGTTAAGTCGATCGAGATTCGTTGGCCGAGTGGACGAGTCCAGACCGTCACCAATCCAAAGTTGCAACAATATCTGACGGTCAAGGAAGACAGTGCGCTTTAGCGCCAGAATAGTTTCGTCTCACACTTTCAAAACTTTTGCGGAAAAGCCGGCAAGTGATTTCGCAGTCACGCTCTTATCAGTAATGATCAAGTCGACATCTTTAACCGGCGCGATAAGAGCAGTTCCAATATCGCCTATCTTTGTGTGATCTGCTACGACGATTCGCTGCCGCGCCTGACGCATCATCGCCCGGTGGATTGTCGCCTGATCAGGATAGTTCGTTGTGAGACCATGTTCCGGGTGCACGCCGTCGACGCCGATAAAAGCTTTGTCGTAAAACATCTCTCCAACCGCAGCAATACCGGTTGAGCCAGTTAGTGCGAACCAGTCACCACTCATCGCACCGCCCGTCACAATAACTTTGAGATCAGCGCGGTGACTTAGCTCCATCGCAATGTTGACTGCGTTTGTAACTACGGTAATGCCTTTACGGTGACGAATACTTCGAGCTACCTGTGTAGTGGTTGTTCCCGCGCCCAACGCGATGATTTCTCCGTCTCGAATGATTTCCGCCGCCGCCAATCCAATCCGTCGTTTCTCACCAGCATGAAGTTGCTCCTGAGCGCTGAACGACGACAGATGACGGAATGGCTCATACAACATTGGCTCGACACGAATTGCTCCGCCGTGGGTCCTGCGCAGCAACCCTGATCGTTCCAGTTCACCCAATTCGCGTCTAACAGTTGAAGTTGAGGTCTTTAGTTTTTTCGCCAGGCGTTCGACTGAAACCTCGCCATCGTGCAACAGTTGTTGAATGATTTCTTTGCTCCGTTGGCTCATCACCATCGGAGGAGAGTCAGCCATTTGAGGGTGTCCTTTCGTCGGGTAACAGCGAAGCCCACATTGTACATCTGAGTGCGAAAAATCTTGACATGGTGCTCAATATAATCCTATATAAGCACGCCCTTCGGTCTTATCACCTAAAAATGCGCAAACGCGTTTTGAATCGACAGGGTCGCTCGCATTCATTTTGATCGTTCCCCCGCGTTAACAAACAATACCGCAGCTGCGAACCGACTTCGGCAATCGGGAACGACAGGTAAATACAAACAATTGAGCGTCAAACATCTCAGCAATTAACAGGTACAGTTATGACATGGGAAGAGCGCTGGCATCCACTGCGTGAAGAATGGATCATTGTTGCCGCTCACCGTCAGGACCGACCGTGGAGTGGCGCTACTATTTCGAAGGAACAAGAACAGCTTCCTGAATATGTAGCCGATTGTTACCTATGTCCGGGGAACTCTCGAGTAAGTGGCAAAGTAAATCCAAACTACTCGCAGACATTTGTTTTTGATAATGATCACCCAAGCGTTTCTCCAGATGCACCCAGTGAGATTCCAAAGCCAACCGGGATCTATCGCAACCAGCCTTCGAGGGGAATTGCGCGAGTTGTTTGTTACAGCCCGAAGCATAACCTTACCTTGAGTGAACTTGAGTTAGCCGATATCAAGCATCTCATTCACGTCTGGCAAGAACAGTTTCTGGAACTCGGTGAGCGCCCTGAGATTTCACACGTTTTGATCTTCGAGAATAAGGGTGAGGCTGTCGGTGTATCGAATCCCCATCCGCACTGCCAGATCTACGCAAACAATTTCATCTTTAAAACTATTGAGACTGAGGCTCGAGTTAGTACTCGGCATCTTGCCGAAACAAGCCGGGTATTGTTTCAGGAAATTATTGCCGCTGAGAAACAGGACAAGCGGCGCATCATTGTCGAGAACGATTCAGCAATCGCGTTCATTCCCTATTTCGCGCGCTACGCCTACGAGGTTTATGTAGCACCGAAGGAGACACATCCGAATCTGACGACGCTTAGCGAAAGGGAGGTTAAGGACTTCGCCGAGGTTCTAAAAACTGTCGTAGTCAAATTCGACAATCTTTGGCAGATGCCGTTCCCTTACGTCATGCCTTTACATCAGGCACCCACGGATGGACATGATTACAGCGGCTTTCATTTCCACATTGAGTTCCATCCACCGTTGCGAAAACCAAACCTATTGAAGTATCTCGCCGGCCCGGAGATTGGAGGCGGTAACTTTTTGAGTGATACCTCGCCACACGAGAAAGCAGCCGAGTTACGCGCGCAACCAGAAGTACACTACAAACACTTCGCAAAAGGCGATTGATTAACTTTATCTTGTCGATCGGTCTGGCAAGGAGATTTGTTGGAACTAGTAGAGCTCGGGATATGAGAAACTGAGCTCGTTGGTCAAAATTGTTTGTAGGAGGAGCGGATGATCCTGGTCACCGGGGGGGCCGGTTACATTGGCAGCGTTACCACTGAACTCTTACTGAATCGTGGTGAGGAAATCGTTGTCCTCGACAACCTTTCACGTGGTCATCGCTCTGCCATAACGTCGAAGGCCCCTTTTTACGAAGGAGATATTGGTGATCGGCAACTCCTTCAGCGCATCACATCCGAGCACGACATTGAAGCGTGCATCCATTTTGCCGCGCTGGCGTATGTCGGTGAATCTGTCAGCCAGCCTGCCCTTTACTTTAAGAACAATGTTGAACGCGGCCTCCGATTGCTCGACGCTTTGATTGAAGCGAATGTGAAACGATTCGTCTTCTCCTCCACCTGTGCCACATACGGCGAGCCTCAAACCGTGCCTATTGCAGAGAACCATCCACAACAACCGACGAATCCTTACGGATGGTCAAAACTTTTCATGGAAAGGATTATGGAGAGTTACGATCACGCCTATGGCTTACGGTTTGTAGCTTTGCGTTACTTCAACGCCTGTGGTGCTGCGGGAGAATTAGGTGAGGACCACGATCCGGAAACCCATTTGATTCCAAACGTGTTGAGAGCAGCACTGGGAAAAAATCCTTTTGTGTCAGTTTTCGGAAATAACTATCCCACTCCGGACGGTACGCCGGTTCGGGACTACATCCATGTTTCGGATCTTGCTGATGCACACGCCCGTGCTTTGGATTACCTGCGCGATGGAGGCGAGTCCGAACGCATCAATCTTGGTAACGGACACGGCTATTCTGTTTTGGAAGTGATTGAAGCTGCGAGGCAAGTGACAGGAAAACCGATCGAACTGAGGATTGAGCCACCGAGGTCAGGAGATCCTTCGAAGCTCGTCGCTGATGCCGCATATGCCCGCATGCTTCTGGGTTGGCGTCCAGCTTATCCAGACCTTTTATCTATTCTTAAGTCCGATTGGAACTGGCGACTCGAACATCCAGATGGATACGCTGCCGATTAGACTAACTACGCTGGAAAAGTCGTTAGGTGCGGGTGATTCCTAGTTTGATTGCATATTGAACTAACTCGGCAGTGCTCCCGACGCCTAGACCCTCCATCATCTCGTATTTGTGAGACTCAGCAGTCCGCGTCGAAATTCCAAGCCGGCTCGCAATCTCTTTCATCGTCAGTCCAGCGCTGAGTAGTTGTAACACTTCCCGTTGACGGGGAGTGAGATTGAGGTGTTTCTCGTTTTCGTGAGGAGCGAGACTTGTCTGCCATTCACTTTGGACATCTTGCGTTACATAGTTATGGCCCGCGATGACCTGGCGAATCGCATGCACCAAATCTTCCCCGGCCGACTGCTTCAGCACATACCCGACTGCACCACATCGGATCGCTTCTGCCAGCAAGCGCGAATCAGCGTGCATGGTCAGGAAAATGACTTTTGCGGTCGTGCCGGATTGTTTGAGCCTGCGCACCGCATCAAAGCCGTTTAGGATAGGCATGGAGATATCAACGACAATTACCTCAGGTTCAAGGCGCGTCGCTGCTTCTATTAGAGCTTTACCGTTCTCGACGATACCGACGAGCTCAAACTCCTCTTCAAGTAAGCTCGCCAAGCCTTCGGCGAACATCTTATGATCATCAGCAATCAGTATTGTCGTGCGTTTCATCAATCACCTTTGTAGCGGAACTCGTGCAGTTACGCAGGTTCCTATTTGGGAGTCTGAACGAATCTCCAGCGAGCCGCGCAGGTTCTTAACTCGTTCTTCTGAACTAGCCAATCCAAGTCCACTACCGAGTCGCACTTTCTCCAGGTCAAACCCGTGACCTGGATCAGAGACCTCGAGCACAAGACTGCCGTCGATCTCTTTGAGCACAACGTCAGCCGAGTTTGCGCCAGAGTGCTTCGAGACGTTAAGCACAGCTTCGCGCGCCACCCGATAAAGACACGCCGCTATGTCCTGCGGAATGGGGTCAGTTGCAACCTCCGCAGAAAACTTGATCTGCAGATCTTCATTTTGCTCCAACTCAGTCAGGTGTGACTCGAGCGCCGTTATCAGCCCCACATGCTCAAGAACTTCGGGGTGAAGTTCATGAGAGAGTTGCCGTATTTGGGTGGTCAAGTGATCCACTTGCCTGGCAAGCTGCTCCAGTTCATTCGTCAGCGCTTCGCGAGTGGCCGGAGGTCTCCGCTTCAACCGGCTCACGGCGAGGCCGAGTGTCGCAATGTTCTGTCCAACGTCATCGTGAAGAAGGATTGCGATCCGCCGTCGCTCTGATTCCTGTGCGGTGATCAGTTGGGCGGCCAACGCACGAATCTGTCGCGTGCTTTGCAATAGCCTGGCTTCACTTTGTCTCAAAGATTCAGCGGCTCGGTGTGCATCGGTGACGTCACGTACCATGCTCAAAACGTGAATACCTTCCGCACTCACAAGGCGTGCCTCAAAGTAACGCTCCTCGTTGTTGATTGGAAGACAATACTCTAATACCTGCGGTTCTTCACCCTGGGTTACTTTCCGAATCGCTTCAACTACTCGTTGGGCCAGTTCAGGAGGTAAGACTTCATTAACGTTTTTTCCCAGAAACTCTTTCGGAGAAACCAACAAGAACCTTGGATCCCGAGTGTAGTAGTCGACGTAAACGCCCTCGTTCGTTTGCAGGAACATGGCATCCGGAATTGCACGTAGGATTGCCTGGTTTCGCGCATTTATCTCGGCAACGTCCTGTTCCGCCCGCTTCCGATCAGTTATGTCCATTGCCACACCAAGCATGCGAGTCGGCTTGTTGGTGGCGTCGTAAGAGACCTTGCCCTTGCTTTGGTACCAGAAAACTCTGTCGTTCAAGACTACGCGAAATTCGACTTGGTACGGGGTCCGCTTATCGAGTGCCTGAGCGATTGCTGATTGGACTATTGGAAGATCGTCCGGGTGGAGGAATGAATAGAACGAATCTAACGTTGCGCTCGAGCCGTATGAGAAGCCTGCATCACCCCCTGTCGGAGACCGCCTGACGTGATTCTGAGCGATCTGCCAATCCCATGTGTCCATTTGCGCGGCGTTCAGCGCGAGTGTCAAGCGCTCTTCATTGTCGCGTGCAGCGGCTTCAGCAATCTGGCGCTCTTCGATCACAGCGACAAGAAGGAATAACGGCACGGAGACCACAATCAGAAAGGCCTGGATAGATAGCGCACGGTAGGCTGAATCATTCCCAATAAAAGGACCGGTCCCATCAGCGGCACCGATAATGGCGAGGACCATCACTATAAGCAATGCGCTGCTGACGCCTCTTAGCCCAAACCTAATCGTGGCCCAAACAAGAAATGGCAGAGGGCAGTAGAGTAGCGCGGGTGTTTGCAGAAGAGAGTTTCGTGTGGTGAAAACAAAAAAAGAAACGATGAATAGAGTTGTAAATAGGACCGTCGCCTCAAGGTACTTGAACCGCGAAGCCTGCTTGAACGACCTTTTTCCGTGCTGCACCCATTCGATAACAAAGGGAACGATAATGAGAGTCGCCAGGACGTTTGACAGAAAACGAAGTCTCCAAATCTCCCAGAAGGGATGGTTTCCCCAGCCGTTTAGCTTCACCAGCGAACTGTCGAGAAAGGAGGCAAGAAGGGGGGCTAGGAGGGCGCAACAGATAAGAAAGATTGTGAGATCTCGAGATCGACCCAGTCGAATGTCGCTGCTGGCGAAATACGTCATGAGTGCTGCGCCGATTAGAGCTTGGGACGAATTGCTGAGAAACCACGACAGTACCATCACTGTCGGTACACCGCTTTGTAGTTCTGATGCCAGGTGGGCAGGTAGAGTGACGGAGATCACAAGCCACCACCAGCGAGACGGAGTCAGCAATAGCCCAGCCAGCAGAACGGAGTTGGGCATCCAGAGGGTCGATACAGATCCGGGTTGTAAGGCGAATCGAAATCCGACTTTGGCCGTGACATAGTACGCGACCGATACAATCAACGACGTAACAATCGTCCGTCGGAAGATCGGATCGCTCAACGTGAACCGGGATCTCGTAGAGCCTTGAGGAGTCAACAGCGCCTCTTTAGGGGGTGTTAGTACAAGCAGACCCCGATTATGAGGGAGCCACCGAGTTTCTACAAGATGGTCCGGACTGTTTTTGGAGGCGGGCCTAGTGAGGATGAGGTGAGGATGAGCCGTTTGAGCATGTCGACGAGCCAAGAGTGCTGATCAGAGTAAGGGCCGGGGTGCCCCTGACCTTAGTCATTCCCCGGCCCAGTGGGGTGTGTGATCGCTTCAGTGCAGTCTCCTCCTGTTGCTTGCACTGCACACACCTCAATTTGAACGTTCTAGCTGCCCGTAATCGCCTAACATTTCAAGCAACTCCTTATCTTGTTCGGAGTTCAGAGTCGTATGCACCAACGTGTCTCCATAGTTACTAAGTTGTTTGAGGGCAGCCTCAGCATTTTGAGTACGAAACAACATGAAGATTGCGGATCCATTCGGTTCCATCAAAGCACCGACATCACGTTTGAAGTTGCCATTGCCGGAACTTGCGAGGGACTTTCGCCACCATTCAGACTCAGGAGACCACAACATGTTTTCACTGGCGAGCGCGTGGTTTCTGTTTGGCAGGAAACCCAATCCTGATGTTGCTTCAACCATTGCTTCAGTCATCGGATGAAAAAGTGTCAAGCTCAAGAAAGACCCCCATAACTTGGCCCACCTTGCCCCATGAGTATTCGACAGATCAACCGTCAGATGTACGCGGGTCTTGCCGTTTTCACTCATCGTTACGGCAACTGCTTCATCGAGATCGCGCACCCACACCCATTCGCGTCGCCTGAGTTCATTCAAAACCTCAGGAGCTCTAAACTGATCTCTAAACACAAAAGCAATCAGTTCGCTCACGGTGTAGCTCATTAAGGAGTACGGCTCAACAAGAACTGTTGCACGAGATCTTAACTGTTCGGAGCCAAGCGCGTATCCTTTGTCGGCAAGAGTTAGGGAAATGACTCTAAACAAATTGCTATCAAGCCTTGCGGGACAGTTCAATTGAACTTCCGTTATCGGTTAATAGCTTAGGCGTCGCACGGAGAGTTCGAAATACGGTGGAGTCTGTATTTCATTGTGGGATATCATGTAACTGAAAGAACACAAAATTTGTCCGGCACTTCGCTGAACCTCACCGCGTTATGCTTCAACGAGTTGATTCCGGATGGCGTAGTGAACCAGTTCTACGATTGACGTGATATCCAGTTTTCTCATCACAGTAGCACGGTGGGTCTCGACGGTCTTTACACTGATCGATAACTGAGTTGCGATTTCTTTATTGCTCTTTCCTTCAGCCAGCATTTGGACAATCTCTCGCTCTCTATCTGTCAGAGTACGAAACACCGAGCCTTCGTCAGGCTTGGCGCTCGATTTCAGAAACGCATCAAGGAGTGCCTCGGAAACCTTGGCGGTGAAGAATGGTTTTCGGTGGGATAGTGCCTCTACGGCGCTGGTGAGTTGCCTCCCCGCATCTGATTTTAAAACATAACCCCGCGCGCCGGCCGACAAGACCTCCCTGATAAGCTGTTCATTTTCGTGCATGGTAAAAATCAAAACCTCGGTCTTGGGCATCACCCGACGGATTTGACGAGTTGCTTCGAGTCCGTTGAGCTCTGGCATTGAGAGATCAATCACCGCGACATCAGGTGAAAGCTTGGTTGCTAGTTTCACTGCCTCTCGACCGTTGCAAGCTTCACCGCAAATCTCCCAGCCAGTGCGTTGACTCAACTGATCCCGCAGCCCGCGCCGGACCACATCATGATCATCTGCGAGAAGGATTCGTACCATGATTCGCTCCATTCGCTCCATTCGCTCCATTCGTTAGGGGCACCACCACAGAGATGTTTGTGCCAAGTTCACTCGATTTGATTTCAAGCTTTCCGCCGAGCTGTCGCAATCGTTGCCGCATGCCTGGAATACCTACTCCCATTCCGATTGAAGAATCAGAATTGCCATTTTTAGAGTCAGTACCGATTCCGATACCCGCATCGCTTATTTCGAGAACCACCGTCTCAGCTCTTCTCTCGAGTCTGATCTTGGCTATCTCACTGCCGGAGTGTCGCCGGACATTGGATAGTCCCTCTTGAACAACTCTGAAAAGTGCCATTTCGATATCAGACGGAAGGCGACCGATGGGCTGAGCAAAGAGGTCGATATAGATTCCACTTCTTTTAGTAAAGCCCTGGACGTACCACTGTAACGCGGACACGAGGCCTGCCTGATCCAGCAACGGTGGGTGCAGGAGGTAGGAAAGGGTGCGAATCTCCTGGAGTGATTGCTCTACTAGTGATTGGCTCTCGGCGATTAGAGAGTGGCATTCATCGTTGTCTTGATTAGCGAGAGTTCCTAGCTTTGCCAGGTCTACTGAGATTGCGAATAGGTTTTGTGCTGTGCCGTCGTGAAGTTCGCGAGCGATTCGTCGTCGCTCATCATCCTGGATTGTAAAGAGTCGAACAGTTAGGTCGGTAAGTTCTTTCTCCGACCGTACACGATCGGTAACGTCTTCGCAGATGGTCATCAGCGACTCAACTGCGCCTTTAGGCGAAAATTCGGGAATGATGCGTGTTGAGTACGCTTTATTGCCATGAGAGAAGACACGGTGAACAGAAGTTTTAGTGTTGACTGATTCGCTACAAGCTGCTTCAAAGCTCTTAAAGTCATAACCCGGCAAAGACATTTCACTTGGTCTCTTCCCTATAAAGTTCTCGGGTGGAATGTCGGTCATCTTATCCAAGGCGGGACTGATGTAGATGAACCTGAGATCTTGATCGAGTCGGGAAATGATGTCGGGAGAGTTTTGAACGAGGGTAGAGAACTCGCGTTCACTGAGTCGAAGGTCTTCTTCAAGTATCTTCCGGTCGGAAATATCACTTGATGCGACAAGGATACACTTTTGCTCCGCAAGTTCGAGTAACTCAGCCGAGGACAGGAGCGTTTTGAAATCTCCACTCTTGGTTCGAAAAGCCATCTCCAGATTCCGAACTGAGCCTCTGGTTAACAATGGCTCAACGAGTAGCTTGTGTCGTTCTTCTTCTGTCTTGAAAATCTGAAGCTCAATTGAAGTGTGATCGATGATTTCTGGCCTTGTATAGCCGCTCATCATTAGAAAACTGGCATTTACGTCAAGATATCGACCCCCATCCAGAGTGGTTATTGACATTGGTTGAGGATTTCCTCGAAACGCCTTGCTAAAACGTTTTTCACTCTCGTTGAGCCGGGTTGAAATGTGCCAATGGCGCTTTCGCTCAAGTAATAACTTGGCAATTAGAATTGTTTGCAGAGCGAACAGTGCCAGGAGCGCAATTGGATACCACTGATTGAGAGAAAGCTGAATCAACCCGAATGACAGAGTGTGATGCTGAAGAGCGGAGTTTGTTATGAACGCAGGAACTCGTGTATCGCCGATGGTGTAGGGGGTTACACCGGCGACGACGACAAGCAATGGACGAACGAGATGCGAAGGAGTACATCTCATAGATTCTTGCGTTTTCGGCTATTTAGATAACGAGCGATCCGATTGATAAATCAGCGAGCAACGTCCTTTATGCAATAGTCCCCGCGACTTCAGTCGCCGATGGGTTGGGGGTAACCATGCATGGGCCTTTATTGTCGATATCCGAGCAAACAGGCAGGAACTGAATTGCTCGTATGAGATCCTATGAGATACCGAGCTTAGATACTCCTAGGAATTGGTCAGCGTTGAACGATAGTTTAAGTCTGGCTGTGAAAAAATGACAACCCCGAAAAACTACTAAGTCGAAGCGTGGTCACTCGAGCGAATCAAATCAAAGAAAGTGCGTTGGCGACCCGATCACTCATACGATCTGAACCGACCATATCGTTTCAAATTTTCTTCATAACTCTACAGATTCTTCCGCCACCGAAATACTGACTTCACCTGATTAATGGATTGGGCGGAATTGTTTAGCCTGAGCTTGGGTTCACAGCGTGATGTCACGTCTTGGAACAACCCTTATGCAGGAACGTTTTGGCCAGGGGCCGCGATCTATGGTCCATATGGGGGCGCCGGAGGTTGGGCTGCCTACAACCCGCGCACGGAACAATACGCGCGCGGGGGCGCCGCCTATGGACCATACAGTTCATGAGTTCTAAACAAAGGTTAGATGAGGTATCCGGGGGAAAGACCTCGTATCAGCAGAGGCAATATCGGAGGTACTGATGAGCCTTGCTACACGATTCGATGTTGTGTATTCAGGGTCTTATTTGGCGCTTCCATTATGCTAGTCTTTTCTCATACTAATCTCTTAGAGGTGACCCATGAAAGACGGGAGTAGTTTGAGGTGGTCGAATCTGTTGCTGGTATTTGTCGCAAGTCTCGTAGTGTTGACCATCCTTAGGATTTCTTCGGCGGCACTGCCTGATAATAATCAACCTGCGCTACAGGAGGTACTCCGGCTGGAAAGTCGTCTAACACAACTCGAACAACGCTTGTACTCTGTCGAAAACAACATAAGAAACCTCGATCAGCAATCGCGTTCGGGAAGCGTGGCTTCACGAGGCGGCGCTCAGGACGATCTGGTTTCTGTGCGACTGGAAATTCAGACGCTGCAGCAACAGCTTGCAGGCTACGAGTGTGCACTGGCAAAGTTAGACGAGAGGACGCTTACTCGGGAGATGCGCGAAGCTCGCAGGAAGTCGTCGGGCGCAACAACTGATGACCCTTGTCGTTTGAACGTCGAGACGCCGCTTCGGTTTTCTAACCGTCGATAGTTTGCGAAAACAAATAAGTCTTCACGTCCGCCGGTCAAGCCAAGAAGCTGATTCGTTTCGTTCGGTTTTGCTTCCTATCTGTTTCAACCAGATGAGTCCAGAATGCTAAAAGTTTCTATAGAAATACCAACTCCAGTGGTAAGCTCAATCGCCGGGCCCCGATTTTCCCGCGGCCTGCTATTGAACCCTGATTGTGATGAAGGAAGGAAGGTGTTATGCATCGCTCAATTATCTGTTTGGTCGTAGCAATTAGTTGTCAGCTTGCGATTGTCGTTACATCAAGCGCTCAACGTAAACCAAAACCTCCTGCCACGGAAGCAGCATTACCACGAGGCAGTAATCTGACAGAAGGCGCACACCAGGCGGAGAAAGCCGCCGAGGTATTCGGCGAAATCATGGGTTCGGATAACGGAATATCAACGGATCTTCTGAACAAGGCCGAATGCGTGGCAATGTTTCCGTCAGTGATCAAAGCGGGCTTCATCGTAGGCGGGAAGGCAGGACGCGGAGTTGCGACTTGTCGAACAAAGTCTGGTTGGTCAGCGCCGGCGTTTTTCGAAATTAAGGGCGGTAGCGTTGGATTTCAGGTTGGAGCCCAGTCAACAGACTTGGTGCTTCTGTTTATGAACAAAGATGGGTTGAAGAAGCTGGTCAATAACAAACTCGAATTGGGTGCAGACGCGTCAATTGCCGCGGGCCCCGTAGGACGTGAGGCTGCCGCTTCAACAGATGCCTCCATGAATGCTGAGATACTTTCATATTCGCGTAGCAGAGGTGCGTTCCTTGGAGTCTCGCTTAAGGGATCCGTGGTATCACCTGATAAGACCGACATGGAGGACACTTATGGAAAGGGTGTCACAGCGCTGCGGGTGCTAACTGCAGGCAAAGACAGCGCGCCGTCAGAAGTCCGGGTGTTTCCAAATAAGCTGGGTCAGTATTCAACGCGAAAGGCAACGTAAAAAAAGTTCGCTGCCGGCGTTAGAGGTTGATTCGCTGGATCTGTCAATAGAATTTGCGGCAGTCTACAGATTCTCCCCCACGGAAATACTCAGTTCACCTGATTGCCTCTATTGCGCGCTCATTTACCCTACGATTTGATGGTGAAATGAGGGCCCTCACCGCATCAGAAGAAAGTAATCGCCGCACTCTTCCCGGCAACTCACCGGAATGAACAGGGGTTGAGTTTACGCGGACAGTGTCCGATTGGTTGATGAACGCAAAACACCCCACGCGAAAAAGCTTTTCATCGATCTCATCAACCAACGGATGCAGGAAGCAAACACTTTCGGGACACGACAGAACTACGCATCGAGCGAACCAACTGGTCTCTTATATCTGGACCATTCGACTCCGTTAGATCCCTGGAGAACCAAACATGCCCGCACAACTCTTAGTTGGCCTCGATGAAATTAGAAGTAGATGGGGTTGGTACCTGGTTTCCGGTGTCATCATTTCGGTGATCGGTGTTGCTGCCATTGGACAATCATTTGCCGCTTCAATAGCTTCGATGACACTTCTTGGATGGTTAGTGATCCTGAGTGGACTTGTGCAAGCGCTGCTTGCTTTTAGAGTGAGAATTTGGAGCGGTTTCTTTTTGCACCTGATGGGTGGTGTGTTGGAAGTCATAGTGGGTCTACTAATTGTCGCAGCTCCAGCCACTGCGGCAATTGCTGTGACTCTACTTCTGGCCGTCTATCTGTTAGTGAGCGGCTTGTTCCGCATGATTGCAGTTTTGCTTTTACGTTTTCCGGGATCAGGATTGGGAGTACTTGGCGGTTTGATCTCTTTCTTGCTTGGGCTTGCGCTTTGGCGTCAATGGCCGTTGTCCGGTCTGATCTTTATTGGGACTTGCGTAGGTGTTGCACTTATCCTGCACGGAGCCTCCTGGATCTCCTTCGCGCTAAATCTCAGAAAGCTACCAGTCTTGCCAGCCACTTAAGATTATTGGAATGGCCGCGGTGTTAATCGAAAACTAAAAAGGACAACGGATGCTCACTAAAAAGGTTTGCTTGATCGTTGGGTTGCTTTTACTGACGGCTACGCAGGCAATAGCTCAGAAAATTTCCTCAGGTTACGATCGCGCTGCCGATTTTTCCAAGTTTCAAACTTATTCGTGGACCAAAGGGGTTCCGGCGAAACACCCTGAAATTGACAGGCAGATTATTGCCAGCGTTGATCGTCAACTGCAGTCAAGGGGATTAAGACGTGTTGAAGATGCTGGTCAAATGATCGTTTCGTATCATGCTGCCGTCATAAACAGCTTTGACCGAGCTACTGTTGCAACACCCGGAACGTGGGGACCAGGGGCAGGAAGTATGGATCAGGTTTGGCAGGTCGTCCGAGGTTCGCTAATCCTGGAGATAGTTGATGGCACTACGAAGAATGAACTCTGGCGCGTAAACGCGTTGGACACTCTCAGCAACGAAGCAACATTTAATGTATCAAAGGATCTGGACAAGGCAACCAGGAAGGTCAACAAAGTTGTTGAGAAAATGTTCAAGTACTATCCGCCGACGAAAGCAAAACCTTGACGACTAACAATTCTGTCATCCCGACTCCGTAGCTTTATTTAAGCCTTGAGTTATAGATAATAGCAGTCACACTTCAACGTGAATGCGGAGGACACGATTATGATGCAAATAATCAGTTTGATTCTGATTGGGTTACTGGTGGGAGTAATCGCAAAACTGCTAATGCCCGGTCGCGACCCTGGGGGATTTATTATTACCATCCTGCTTGGAATCGCTGGGTCATTCGTCGGCGCGTTCGTCGGCAGTTACCTCCACATCGGAACCGGACGCTTTACGAGTTTCGCCTTAGCAATAATCGGAGCGATGTTGTTGCTCGGTTTGTATCGTTTGGTGATGCGGGCCTCTGCGTCAACTAACTAATAGACTCAGCAAAAATGACATTTGCAAGTTTGATCCCGTTGCTGCTTAACGCCAGCATCACGCTCAGTGTGTTGGCTATCGGGCTTAAGGTAACACCACCGGGCTTAATCTAACTTTTTCGCAGACCTCGTTTAATTATTCCCCGTACTCTATAGCCCGAGTCGTCAGATCTGCGTAGCTTCGCACTCGAATTCTCCTGGGTTTCGAAGTCACACGTCACAACAATTCGGAGGTTGTGTTGTCGACTCCCACTTCATCCGTTGCCACAGATTTGGCAGTGGACAGGACACGCCTGGCCCATGACCGCACTCTGATGGCGTGGGCCCGAACCTCTGCTTCCCTGATTAGTTTTGGATTCACGATCTACAAGTTCTTCGATTACATGGTCGAAAAAGGGGAAGCACGAGGAGGTCGTTTTTTTAGCGCTCGCAAATTTGCGCTTTGCTTGATTGCAATTGGGCTAGCCGCGCTGGTGTTAGCGACGATACAGAATCGCCGCGATATGAAGATCATGAGGGAGCGCTACGGACATGTACCTTACTCCTTGGCAACTATAGTTGCCGGATTGGTTGCATTACTTGATGTGATAGCTTTTGCGGCCGTGATGTTCAGAGAGTAGGTGTTAGTCTGAAAGTGTTACTTGGGACTCGATATGCGCTTTTCAATTGCGTACCTCACCAATTCCGCAGTGCTACGCATCTCCATCTTGTTCAGGATTCGCGCTCGGTACGTACTAACGGTGGGCGCGCTCAGCGAAAGTTCTTCGGCGATTTGTTTTATCGTCTTACCTTCGCCGAACATACAGAGTATCTGAAACTCACGATCAGACAATTTCTCGTGCTGGGCTTTCTTAGGAGCGCCTTCCAAATACATTAACAACAGGTCTGCCACTTGTTCACTGATGTGCTTTCCGCCGCCCAGTATTTTCCGGATGGCCGACACGAGTTGGTCCGGCACCGTCTCCTTGGAAACAAAGCCGGAAGCCCCTGCCTTAAGAACCCTTACGGCAATCTGATCTTCTGGATAAACACTTAGAATAAGCACCGGCAAATTCTTGTCATGTCGCTTTATTTCTTTCAGCAGTTCTAATCCACTCATTCCGGGTAGATCGACGTCGACAATTGCGAGATCGACACGGTCACGTTTGATTTCGTGAAGGGCTTCTATGGCATTTCCCGCTTCGAGTACGGACAAATCCGTCTCATCACGAAGAACTTCTTTTAATCCACGCCTTACGATCGGGTGATCATCAACGATCAGAATCCTTGTCACTGCTGCTCTCCGATAGACTCGCTGATGATTTCGGTTCTAAGAGGGAATGCTACTTTGACAGTTGTGCCTTTACCCTGGAGACCCGAGATAATGAAAGAGCCCTTGAGAAATTCAACCCGCTCACGCATCCCCAATAGTCCCAGTGAATTCGGTGCTTTGATTTGTTCCTGGGTAATTCCTTTTCCGTCATCGGCAATCTCGAGTGACACCTTTGAAGCATCAACGGCAAGTCTCACTCGTACGCTATGCGCTTCAGCGTGCTTGACTACGTTAGTTAGCGCTTCCTGAAGAATGCGAAAAAGGGCAGTGGAGGCTTCGGTACTTAAACTGAGTTCTTCCTTAGGAATCTGATAACTGCATTTAATTCCGAGGCGCCGAGAGAATTCTTCACACTGCCATTCGACTGCGGCCGCCAACCCAAACTTATCGAGAACTCCGGGTCGAAGTTCTGTGGAGATGGCTTTTACAGAAGCGATTGTGTCGTCCAACGAAGTTCCGATTTCATCGAGTCGCCTTCTCGCGTCGTCAGAATCGAAACCATCTGACGAAGTCATTCTCTTTCTTAACAACGACAACTCAATCTTGATACTGGCGAGTGATTGACCGATCGTGTCGTGTATCTCACGGGCCATGTCAGCCTTCTCGCGTTCGCGCAGCGCCAGAAGGTGACCTGAGAGGACGCGAAGTTGCTGATGCGATCGTTCAAGGTCGAGAGCCGTAGTCTTCAGCTCCGTTCGATCTGTCTGCACACCCCAAACACGGAGAAGGTATCCGTTGACGACGATACCAGTCAGATTTGTGGAGAAGTAGCTACGTGAACCGTCATTAAGAAGTCTCTCGGTCTCTAGGTTCAGCAGGCGATAGTTGCTTGCAATCAATCTCCGCAGAGAACTGGTGGAGGTTGGATAGGAGGCGAAGCGTGAATCGCCAAATCTTAGGCCCACTATGTCGTCGGACCGTTCGTAACCGTGCATGCGGGCCATCGCATCGTTGCATTCGGAAAGATATCCATACTTGTAGAAGAGGCTGATCTGTTCTTCTGCGGGCAGCTTGATATCTATTGGTTGCTCAACGTCGAAACGCAGGATTCCTTCAGAACTGTTTACAACAAACGACCGATATCTTTCTTCACTCGTTCGCAGCGCCTCATCTCCGCGTTTTCGCTTCGTAATATCCTCAACCATAGCGAGGCCATAGATGGGTTTGGCGTGATCGTCTTTAATCAGAAGAGCGGTTACGTCCAGCCATGCGAGCGTTCCATCCTTTCTTACAAAGCGTTTCTCAATCCGATAACTTGGAATCTCTTCGCGAAAAAGTTTATCGGCGAGTGAGAGGTCTTTTTTGATGTCGTCTGCGTGAGTGAGATCTGTCAGACGTAGTTCAAGAAGTTCGGCAGCAGTAAATCCTAACGCTTCGCAGAGCGCGGTGTTCACACGCCGAAGACGATAATCAAAATCGACGAGGGCCATTCCGATTGGGGCCTTTTCAAACGCAAGTCTGAAGCGTCCCTCCGTCATCTTTGTTTTTGTCAACTTACCAGTCGCGGCCGAATCGGAAGGTGCACTGTTGGAAAGAAGGAGTTGGCGTTTCGAAGTGTGTTTTTGGGAGTTCATTTGAAAATACCGGGCAATCTCTTACTCAGAGATAGCTGGAATGTAAACGGATGTTGGAGGCCCAGGGGCAGACAACAGGGCGGTTCTTGATGTATCAGTGAGGAGTGTACAACAGCAATCCAGTAGTTGCTGTATTAATGACTGGGATTACCATGTACTCAAACAGATCGGGGCAACTGCTCTGCGTAAACAATGTGGAATTTATTTGTGCGAAGAGGTACTCAATTACTCTTGAGTGCTTCACGAAGCTTCTCACTCAATTGATCTGCTTCCCATGTCTTCCATAATGAAAACGACTCTTGAAAGTGAGAATGCCGAAGGTCGTTGAAGTGGGTGAAGAGCCAGGCGAAGGCTTCGGTTCGTTCCCGCAGTCCCATTTTTTCAGATTCCTGGATTTCTTGTCTAAAGCTTTGGATCCAAACGTCACAGTCGTGAAGTCGACCGAGTGCTCCTTGCAAACGTGCACAGCTTTTGGCGAACAGCACGATATCAGAGTCCCAGCATGAGGCGAACATCTCAACTGCATAACGTAAACGTTTAGCCCCAATTCGCATTTCGTGAAGTTGCGCCGCTTCGAAGGGTTGGTAAAGGCTGGTGCTGAGTGTTTCCAATTCGACGAGTCGATCACGAATTATGGCTTTGGCGACATCTTTATAGGAATGTGAGTATGGACTGCTTGTCAACATCCCTCCTTTGAGCCTTGTGGCCGCTGTAAGGGCCTTATCGAAGTCATCACCCAGTTCTTTCATTCGATCTTTCACCAGAATCCTTTTGAGTTCCTGGCGCGATGTGCGCCGAATCTCCTTTCGCGCGTCAATGAGTTTTTGCAGGGTCGGAAAGAACTCCGGAGGTGTTTCTGATTCCAGTTTTTCCAACGCCAAAATCGCCACGTCCTGATCGCGTACTTCCCCGAGCGCATCAGCAATACTCCTTATCTGTTTGAGGATTGAAGAAAGACTTCGCTTGTTCACATGCGGCATGAAATCACTCAGAGCGCTGCGCAGACGACGCGAGGCAACTCGCATCGAGTGGACTCCTTCAGGATCCTTCCACTTGACGGCGTCGCGCCGTAATCGAGACATCTCTTCGAACCTCTCATTCAACGCCTTGTGGACGCCGACAGCTGCGGCGCCTTCGCAGTCGATACCCTTAATCCGATGATCGTGAGCCATTCGCTTGGTCAGGCGCTTTTAGCCGTCCTCTTTTTATTAACAAGCAGACGACGCTGAAACGATTGTTCAAAGAGATCTTTTTTGCGTTCCACTTCAACCAGTTCATTGTTGCAATCGGCTGGGCTCTCCAATTCCAAATGCACCACGTTCGATCCGATGCGACAGTCGAGATTCTGGACTCGGCTGTCGTGACTTCGATCGAGCGCGTCAGCTATCCGCACGATGCCACCAAGCTTGCTGACACTCTCGCGGTCAGCTGAGTTGAGTGCGGCGTATTCCTCGTGACGTTCTTTGGGTAGCGATCCGCGATGATAGCGAGCGATATTTGCGATGATAGAGCGCTCCGCTTCCGAGAACCCCGTCAACTCAGAATTGAGAATTAGATAGAGCGCATGTCGTTGGTGAGACTCGTGAGCAATGTGATAACCAATGTCGTGTAGAAGCGCGCCAGCCAACATGAGAGTACGTTGATGGCGCGACAACTGCTCCGTCTCCGAAAGGCAATCGAATATTTGTTCGGCCAGCCTGGCTACGTGGCGAGCATGAGTTTCTTCGTATCCAAACCTTCGGCCCACGGCATGGACCTGGCGAAGTTTCTGGTCGGCAAAATCCGGAATCAGAGGTCCGGCCTCATCTTCGCGCTCTTGCAAATAGTCGATGATGACGCCTTCGCGGAGTGCCCAGTCACAGGTGCGCAAAGAATTGATGCCCAGCGCACGCATGGCCGCTTCCATAATGCATCCGCCGGCGATAATGATCTCTGAGCGTTGAGAACTGATTCCGTGGAGCGCACGTCGTTCGGTCTGATCCATTATCGCCAGGTTCGCGTTCAGTTGAGCGAGACGGCTTAGCGAAACTTCTGCTTCTGTCGGTTGAGCAGGAAGGTCTTTTAGTTCGGTGTTGTTAGTATTGTCAGCTCGAAGGCTTGCTCCAAGTGCTTGAATAGTTCCAGACGTGCCCGATGCTTGCTGCCATTTTGCATTTTTGAGCTCGCGAGCCGGCCGCTGAAAGGCCGCATTAACCTCGGACTTAAGGCTCTCTAACTGCTTTGGTTTTGGCGGATCAGATTTGAGATATCGCTCAGTTAATCTAACTGCGCCCACTCTCACTGAGAAGAGTGAAATCGGAGTGCCGTCACGAAACAAGGATATCTCTGTAGAACCTCCGCCGATGTCGATGTTCATGTTTATCGCACCCCGACTCGCGCAGCCACGTGATGCAGCAAGTCCGATAAGCCGGGCTTCCTCGACGCCGGACAGAATATCGACCCGGATGCCTGTTGCTTTTCCAACCTGCCTGATGAACTGCGACGAGTTTTTAGCTTCGCGTACCGATGCGGTTGCCACCGCGACAATCTCCTCTGTTTGGCGGACCTCAGCGGCAGTCTTAAAGCGCTGAATACAGGTGATGGCGCGCTCTATAGCTTCCGGAGACAGGACACCCTTCGTCAGTGTCTCGTGGCCGAGTCTGGCAACTTCCTTCTCACGCGCCAGAACTGCAAACGAGTCGCTGGCTGCGGCATCGACCACAATAAGCTTGATGGAGTTTGATCCGATATCGATTGCGGCGAGTTTCACTGTGACGGACTCTTTGCCTCTTCTTCAAACCTTATGTAGCCAGATAAGTAAGACACAGCGATTTCATAGAAATAAAGTACACTCTAGGAAACGTCTGTTACAGCGCTGTGAACCTCGGTTGAAGGTATCTTGAATGCGAACTCTTTATCTTTTACGACATGCGAAGTCCAGTTGGAAAGAAGAATCTCAACTTGATTTTGAGCGACCACTTGCCGGTCGCGGCCGAAAAGCTTCTGGCCTCATCGCCAAACTCATTCAGTCTGAGGGGATCGAGTTCGATTTGCTCCTAAGTTCGTCCGCGGTGAGAGCTCGCGAGACGATTGAACTCATCCGACAACAGGCAAAGCTTCGTTCGGAGTTACGTTTCGATGAGCGAATCTATGAAGCACCAGTCGCTCGCTTGATGGAAATCATTTCGGAAGTCGAGAATGATCGAAAAGTAATCTTGTTAGTTGGTCATAATCCGGGCATGGAAGAGTTGATACACGCGCTCACAGGGGAAGAACAAGGAATGCCAACTGCAGGCCTGGCAAAAATTAAGTTAAAAGTTTCCAAGTGGTCTGAAGTTGGTGAAGCTAAGGGCACGCTTGAATGGATTGTTCGACCGAAGGAGTTGGAACAGACTGAAGATCATTAGGAGTTTGCAATGACCACGGTAGAAGTTATGAAGAAGTATTGGTCGTTGATGCAATCCAACGATTTCCAATCAGTAGGACAAGTTCTGAGTGATGATTTCGTGCTGGAATGGCCTCAGTCGGGGGAAAGAATTCGCGGTCGCGAGAACTTCTCGGCGATGAACGAAGAGTACCCGGCACACGGTCGGTGGCGATTCACGATAAACCGGCTTATTGGCGATGATGTTCAAGCTGTAACTGATGTTTCTTTGACTGACGGAGTTCAGGTCGCGCGCGCGATTTCATTTTTCTCAATAGCAGATGGAAAAATCCAGAAGATGGTTGAATTCTGGCCCGATCCATTTCCGGCTGAGGCAAATAGAAAACATCTTGTCGAAGTGATGGATGATTGAATAAACGGAAACCCTAGCGCCATTTGATTTCATGCAGGTCTAGAATGGTGAAGAAATCGATGGTGCGGAATTCGCGATCAATGGCCGGCATGCCGCAAATCTTCGCACCTAGTTTCAGGTAAGTATGTAAAGATGACGGCAAGATCCGGAAGCTAACTGTATTGGATGTCTTGTATGAGATGCACTTGGAACCCGGACGCGGTATTACTCGCAATTCTGCATGGACACGACCTGAGCGATAAAGCCAATCGAAGAGCTGTCCTCCCACCAGGGGATCCTGACTATTGATCGAACAACATCCAAACAGATAGCGCTTTTGATTCCGCGTCGAATATTCCGAAAGGAAGCGCAGCAAGAGCTTGAGGCTGTCTTTGTTTCGGTGCGATTTTGCGATGCATGCGCGGCCAAACTCGGCCGAGTTCTCCAGAACTGTGGTTCCAAGGCCACGAAGGTTGAACTTCATGGATGAGTAGAATCCGGAGTCAGCGCTTGCCCGATCGTAGTTGCGCAAACGACACGTTCCTACAGTTTGATGAGTTACGCGATCAATCAAGATCACATGCTCGCACTGACCGTCAAATGCGTCTTCGTCTTTTCCGTTCGCAAAAGATTTCGCCAGGCCTTCACCAAGTTCAATATTAAAGACAGCGAATCTCAGTTTCAGCGCATCGTCGATTTCTTCTTTTGTTCTGGCGAGCCGAATTAGATACCTGCCACGCTCGAGCCTGAGACTCTTAGCGAAAGTAAGCACGGATGCAACTGTTTCCGTAGAGGCAACTAAACTGAGTGCGGCCATAGTAAACCTCGGTTTTCAGTTCCAGATTGAATGTCCTGGTTGTCAGAGTAGTCGTCGAGTGTGAGATGCCAGTTAAAGAGCGGTTAAGGGAGAGTTAAATTAGCTATTGGCGAGACGGGAGTTGAAAATTTGAATCAAGCGCTAAAATGCCCCGAGCTTGAGAGATCGGGGCACTTTCTAGAAAGCAGATGTTGCTGGCGGGATGTTCATTCCTCCAACCACAAACTGATCCCCTAAAACCAGTTTGCTTAAACGCGTTGTGAAATGGACACTGGAAACCTTTTAAGGGGTACTTCATAACGATCAGTTAACAACACGTCAACTTTACGTTACAAGCCGCCTCGTTTCGATTTTCTTTCGACCGATGCGGTTTTAGAGAGGTTAAGACACTCTGTAAATTGAAGTTTCCTCATTCTCACCATGACCACCTCCCAAAATTTGATAAAACCTGAGACCCAACCTTTCACAACTTAATGAGCATCACTTACGTACTTAATATTCTCTGCGAAATTGTCTTGTTGTTGAATCGAGGAGGAAACTTCATGTTGAAAGTACACGTCCAGAAAGTCGGAGACGTGGCGGTTTTTTGTCTTCGAGGTTGTATAGGTGTTGGTGAAACTTCAGTTCTACGGAAGGCCGTACTATCGCATTTAGACGTTGGATCGATAGTGCTCGATTTTGGGAAAGTGAACAGGATCGATGCTGCTGGGTTGGGGTTGCTGCTCGAGTTGCGTGAACAGACACAAGCGAAGAGGATTCCGCTTAAATTTATGAACGTTACGAAACTGATCAAACACGTAATGGAAATTACATGTTTGATCCCAGTCTTTCAATTCACTTCTGAAGGAGAGATCCTGTCGACTCCTGCAGGTACACGAACAGACAAACCCTTCAGACTAGTCGCGTGCACTCAGTGAATACCGATCCGAGTTCAACGCCGAGATATAACAGTTTACGCTCCCGCTTGAATTACCTTTGCGCGGGTATCTGCAGTTGCACACCCGGCTGACCATACATAATCGTGAGCGGGCCCTGGTGACTCTTGATACCTTCTGAGCGTGCTCGCTCGATCTCGAGTTGCAATTCAAGCTTTTTGATTTCTAACAGAGCCGGGTTTGCAAAAGTCTGAGCTTCGATCTGTTTGGTTTGGGCTGCGACCTTCGCTGCTTCCAATCTGGCCTCTTCAGCCTGCTTCTGTTTCTCATTGGCAACAACACCCGAAGCAGCTGCTTCTACTCGATCATCCAAAAAATCAGGGTTGCCGATCTGAACGGACTCCGTGACCAGCAACAATTGTAAGCCTATCTGCGGTCGCAACGACTCAAGTATCCGCTTCTGAATCTGTTCCTGATTTGCGTAAATCTCATAGGCACCGTAATCGGCGAAAGAGTTCCGTGCTTCCGTTTGCACGATTCCTTTAAGAATCTCATTTCGCCGTCGGTGTCGCTCCTCTTCCGAGAAGCCATACTTGCGAACGTACTCAGCAATCTTGTTCGGATCGGTATAGGCAGTCAGTGAGATATCGACCTGTAATGCTGCGTTGTCTCTACTCGTGACTCTTACGGGTGCGCTTTCAGTGAAAGACTTGATGTTAACCTCATAACTCTTGCGGCCTGGAGCGATCGTTGTAAACCATCCGTCCGATGGAGTGTAGATGCGCTCAATTGCGCCCCACTTAGTAACGACCTGTACCGTTCCTTCTTGTGCAAACTTAATATTTGAATAGGCCACCGCCCCTCCGATCAAAAGAGCAAGGACAATTAGCAGTAACCCACCGATGAAAAATTTGCCTTTCGGCATCGAGTTTCCTCCTGTTTTATTGGTTATTGTCGGAACCCATTGCTCCTTATTCATACAACGTAATACGCAGTCGAGTTTTTGGGGTTGCTGAACTTTATATGAACAAGTGCTGCAGGAGTCGACTGCTTTTACGCTTTATTGATGAGAAGTCAATGGCAATACGACTGTGAATATGCTGCCCCGCTCGGGTGCACTTTCGATATTGATTGAGCCTCCATGAGCTTGAACGATCCACGCGACGATGGAAAGTCCGAGACCTGCTCCTCCAAATGCTCGCGAGCGAGTTTTGTCGACGCGATAGAACCGATCAAAGACCTGTTGCTGCGCCGACTCTGGGATGCCAATGCCGGTGTCGCGGACCAGAATTTCCGCATTACCATTTTGGCGCGCTAAGGCAACGCAAATCTCGCCGTGTTGTGGGGTGTATTTCACGGCGTTGTCTAACAGGTTGAGAATCATCCGCTTGATGAGTTCTTCATCGCCGTTTAAGACAATTGGCTCAGTTTCATTCTTGGCCTCAAGTCGCACGCCCTTCCTCATGGCGAGTACTTGCGCTGCGCGCGCGCAGTCTCTCACAGCATCATTCAAAGATACTGGTTCCTTGACTAGCACAACGGGGGCATCCAGCGGTCGTCTGGCGAGAATGAATAAGTCCTCAACGATTCGTGAGAGTCGTTCGGCTTCGTCTTTAATCAGTGACAACGACTCTTGATATTCGTCAATCGTGCGTGGCCTTGTAATTGCGACTTCAGTTTCGCCACGCAATACCGCAAGCGGTGTGCGTAATTCGTGAGACGCATCGGCAATAAACTGTTGCTGCAGTTTGAAGGAACCTTCAAGTCGAGAAAGCAGATCGTTGATTGTCACAGCGAGGCAGCCCAACTCGTCTCGAGGATTTGCTACATCAAGTCGTGACGACAAGCTCTCAACGGAAATGCGCTTCGTCTGAATGTTCATTGAAGTTATCGGCAGAAGACTTTTCCGCGCCAGGAAATATCCGCCGACTGAAGCGAAGAGCAGAATTAGTGGAACTCCCGCAAAAAAATCCCACCTTAACCGGGAAAGTCCAACCTCGATCACGCTCAACGGCTCGGCAACGCCCGCGTATCCGAGTTCTCGATCAGCCGAAAGAGGAACAACAGCGACTCGCAGTCCGTTGACCGTTACGAGACTGAAGGAATTCTTTTGTGCCTGCGTAAGAGCGGCTGGCGGAATCGGTATCGGTGCTCCCGAAAGATTTCTGGAAGTAGCGATGGGTCGCCCGCTTGTGTCAGTAACCTGAACATAGCGGTTTGGAAAGACTAACTCGGCCAACACCACCTGGCCCGCCTTCGAAACTGACTGCGCTTCTTCAAACTCCTCTGCGTATGCACTGGCCACAGTCTGAGCTGTTGACCGGAGGGATTCATCCTGGCGTTCGTAAAAGATCCCGGCGGCCGCATAGTAGATGAGGAATGCGAACGCGAGGAGGGAGAGGGCGAGCACGCCCGCATACCACAACGTTAGCCTTGTTCGAACTGCATAAAACATGTCACTCAGGCTACCAAGTCTAAAGCGAAAGGGATAGCCTCAATACCAGAGCGATCATCCGCAGATTACTCGGATTACGACGATTTCCGTGTTAATTACAGCGTCATAAGTGAATCTGCGGAATCTGCAGATGATCAATCGGTTTCTATCTACTTGCTTACGACCAGTACCACAAACGAGTCTGGTTTGATTGTTCGTTGTGGTCTACCCCCTGGCGTCGCAGCTGGGGTCTCGAGGTATTCAGCGGCGCTCAGGAATATCTTCCCGGTTTTTGAATCAAAAGCCATTGTCTTGGCACTCGGTTGAGTCTTAACTGGTCCAGCATCTTCGTAGTCATCCGCAGATTTCTCGTGGAAGATGCTCAAGACTCCTTCGCTGCATGAAAAAAAAACCATCTTTGACTGCGGATCAAAAGCGGCAAAGTCAACTCCGCGTCCAATCGGCAAACTGGTGATCACTTTTCCCGAACCGGCATCCATGACAACCATCTTCGGATCGTTACGGCAGCCAATAAACAGTCGTTTTGTCTTCGCGTCGTATGCCAAACCGGTTGGAGTTTTGGCAACGCCAATCGGGAAACGATTCTTAACCGCGAGTGTCTTTGGATCGAAGGTTACTACTTCATTCGTATCTTCCAAGTTCACATAGACAAGGCCATCAGCAACGACTGCTGATTCCCCATCACCTTTGACATCCACAGTCCCGACGACCTGTCCGCTTTTTGCATCGATGGCAGAAATGTCGTGTGTTCCATGATTGTTGGTGAACACACGCTTGGTTCCCGGATCATAATAGATGCCATCAGGTCCTTTCCCCACATCAATCTTATTGATGAGTTGCAGTGTGGTCGGATCAAACATCGAGACTTTGTTCTCGCGACCATTGCTGGTAAATCCATGTTTGAACTCGGGTGCGATTGCGACGCCGTGAACTCCCGGTGTATCAGCAATCGTACCGATCAACTTTCCAGTGTCCGGGTCGATTACATCGACTTGCGTGCCGTGAGACAGATACAGACGGCGCGCGGCACTATCGATAGTTACGTAATCAAAACCACCGTTACCCGGGACTGGATACCGAGTTTCGAGTTTGTAGCTGGCGCCACCTTGAAAGAGTATCAATGGAGCCAGAGTGATTAGGACTGTGAGTAGTACATGCTTAGGGCTTATCATTTCGCTTGGCCTTTCTTTGTAGAGGGACGATTACTGACGAGGTGGTTGCGCAATAAAGACGTCCGACAAACCAAAGTTCGTCGGAAAATCCTACTCCTCTCGCTTGAGTTTCTCACCGTTTGGTCCTACCTGAATTTCAGATCGCTTCTGACCATGTTTCACCTGGGCCTCGTAGGCGATAAGTTTCCCATTCTTGGTTAATGATTCGATAACGTCGATCTGTCCCGTGCCGGCGGCCTTCTTAAGTGCGTCCTGGACGGTCGAAGGCAGGGAATCCAAAGCCACTTGTTCTTCAACCTCAGCGATGTTGCCGTTTTTGTC
>DATEXA010000534.1:0-17020 GCA_035257465.1 Pyrinomonadaceae bacterium
AGCCCGACTGTCAAGGAGGGCTCAGCTCGACAGACGGACTCAGTGCCCAAACTGGGCCCTCCTGACAGTCGGGCTACTGCACCGGTCTTCTCAGCTGATCATTCCCCCGGGGAATCTCTTCAACACATCAGGCTCATACAACGGTACGAAGACATCAGTCTCGCGCTTAATTCGCTTCGTCGTTACGTAATACTCCTCGAGACTTTCCTGAATTCCGAGTGGCTCTCCTTCTTCAAGGTTGCCGTATTTGAAAAGGCAATCTGACACTCCTACTCGTCCTTTTTCCGTATCGATGACGTAACACATCGAAGAGCGATGGTGTACACCTGCCCAGAAACACCTCAGGCCAGGCATGATTTCATCTTCGTCTTCCAACAACCGTAGTCGTTCGTGGCCCTCAAAGGTTAGATACCGGAGTGTCTCATCTGACAAGCGAAACTCGCGCGGCACGTGCATCGGGAACTTCTCGGCATGGAAGTCTTCAATCCATCCGCGCTTGGAAATACAGATCTGTGCATTGCTGAATAACTGAATGTTCGCCGTCGCGTAGATCTGAATTGGCGTAATTAACACATAGTCGACGTCTTCAGGTTTGATCCCAAGCGTCGCTAACGCGTTGAGCGGGCGTTCACTTTCCTGGCGCGCGAGTTTTCCGCGTTCGCCAAACCCACTACTCCAACGTTCATTTAACGCCGTCAGATCATCCGGAGGTCCGGTATTGACGATTGCGGTTTTCCCATTACCACGAATAACAGCCATCCAGAAGTAAAGCGGGACCCAGTCATTCCAGTGACTCATCCAGAACACTTCAGGACCCATCACGTCGCACTGACCCATCTTTAGGAGTTGGATGCTGAAGGTCATATCAATACGTCGCTCTTCCGCCTGTCATATCAAACGTGAATCCAGTCGTGAATGCGGTCTCGCGTGACACAATGAATGCTGCCATGTGCGCAATCTCCTCGAGTGTGCCGCAACGCTTCATCGGAATCTTGTCAGTCATGTACTTCACTTGTTCCGGTGGCATGACGTCGACCATCGGCGTTTGAATAACTGCCGGAGCCAACGCGTTTACAGTGATTCCAGTCTCCGCATATTCCTTGCCCTGTACCTTGGTCATTCCGATGACTGCTGCTTTCGAAGCCGAGTAGGCAAGCATGCCCGCATTGCCTTCCTTACCGGCAACCGAAGCAATGTGAAGGATGCGTCCGTAGTTTCGCTTCAACATGGTCGGGAGCACCGCTCGAGATGTAAAGAACGACGCCATGAAGTTGACGTCAAAAACAAATCGAAGATTGTCCGGGTCGACCTCGTGACTCTTGATGTTCGTCGCACCTGTAACGCCGGCACTGTTGACGAGGATATCGATACGTCCGAAACGTTCAGCCACCGTCGCGACAACGCTTTCAACTTGCGTCTGCTTCGTTAGATCGACCCCAAACGGCAAGGAATTGCCGCCGACTTCATTTGCAGCGGCCTGTAGTGCAGATTCGTTTAGATCCAACAACGCTACGTGCGCGCCATCGGCGTGGAGTTTTTTCGCAATGGCGAGTCCAAGCCCTGAAGCCGCTCCAGTAACTATTGCTACTTGTTCGTTAAAGTTAGACATATTTTGTAGGGGCGGCACTCCGTGGCCGCCCTCCTGCACTTGAATCTTTAACGGTCAAGAGATGAAGGGCGGCCACGGAGCGCCGCCACTACAATTCAACGAGTTACTGCAACTTCTCTTCGACCGCTTTCATAAGGACGAATCAACTCAAGATTCTGATTCAACTCAACACCCCATCCGGGCGCATCAGTCAAATCCAGATATCCGTCCTTTGGCAATGGCTCGTTTGTAAACAACTCCCCAAACAACGGCACTAACTCGTCAGCCTTTGGACTCATTACCAAGAACTCTGCAATCGGACAATTCGAAAACGCATACTGCATGTGATACGAGAAAACACTTGAGCCATGCGGAATCACTGGAATGTCATAGGCTGCAGCCATCGCAACAATGCGCCGCGCCTCCGTAAGCCCACCAACCCAGTTGATGTCAGGTTGCAAAATGTCGGCGCACTTTCGCGCGATCAATTCACGAAAGCCGTAACGTGTGTACTCGTGTTCTCCGGTGGTGACCAGGCAAATTCCCGTTAAGGCAGACTTCAGCGCTGCATAACCATCGTAGTCATCCGGTGGCAAGCACTCTTCAATCCACAGTAGATCGTAAGGAGCTAATGCCTTCGCAAGTTGAATGGCATATGGAACAGTCAGTGCCATGTAACAATCAAGGCGAATCGGAAAATCAGGACCAACCTGAGCACGGGCCTCCGCCATCACCTCAATGTTCTTTTTCAATCCTTCCCTTCCATCCCCTGGTCCGTAACGACAAGGAATCTTTGCTCCGTGAAATCCCCACTGGTGCGCGACATCAGGACGCGACGTCGTTGCATACACAGGCAAACGCTCTTTCGTCTTGCCACCGATGAGAGCGTAAACAGGTTCATCTCTTAGTTTGCCGAGGCAATCCCAAATAGCGAGATCCACAGCACTGATCGCCTGGACCGTTAATCCCTTTCGACCGTACGGCATCGTCGCGCGCCACATTTGATCCCAGATGAGTTCCACGTTGCGTGGATCCTGTGCTTCAACAAATCGACTCAAATGCTTTTCAATGATGTAGCACGCGGGTTCACCACCGATGCTGCAGCCAATTCCGATAGTGCCGTCGGACAGTTCCACCTGGACGACAACAGTACCAAGTGCGTTGATGCCCCAACTGGTCCTTTCAGCTTTGTACTCCTCATAGATGGACATGGGGTTTGCAATTGGGAGATCGATAATCCAGTGGCTTCCCTTTTGGTTGTGATAGTCAGCTCCCATTTCGTTAGCGGCAATCACATACGCACGCACTTCCTGAATTTTTGCTTGCTTCATGGATTTAAATCCTGGCTTTGGTCTTGGGTCTTGGGCCTTTGGTCTTCGGTCCGGAGGCCTCGATTTCAGTGCGTTAACTTAGAAACCAAAGACCCAAGACCAAAGACCAAAGTCCACTCATTAAAAATTGAACCTATCAATATTCTCTTTGTTGAAGATGAATGGTGCACCAAGGCGGACCTCATCACCTACCACAGCTATCTTGCCCAGTCGGCCGGCGTTGATCTCATGGTCTCCTTGTTTCAGTTCGCCCTTGCTCAACGCGTTGGCTGCGAAAACGGTCAGGTATCCGAGGTCTGTCGTGTTCCACAGCACCACACTCTCGACAACACCAGACTTCACGTAGGGCTTGTTCATGTTCGGCAATGAAAGTCCAGTGACCTTCACGTCCGTTCTGCCTGATTGCTTGACTGCTTCCGCCGCACCAGGAACAGCAGGCGCAGCGATGGCCATGATCACTTTCACGTTGGGATAGACCTTCAGCACAGTCTGCGTTTCAGCGAAAGCACGATCGCGATCGCCTTCACTTGGCTGCACGGCGACAAGTTTCAGATCCGGATATTTTTCCGCGAGCCGGGCACGAATATTCTTGATCCACTCATTCTGATTGGCGGCGCTCAGCGAAGCGGTGATTATTGCAAACTCACCTTTGTTGCCCATTATCCTGGCGGTCTCATCGGTGAGCGTGTAACCAATTCCCTGCGGTGTCGCTTGATTGATCAAGAAATCGCGAGCATCTTTCTCCGCATCAGCGTCCCAGGTAATTACCTTGATCCCCTTCTCTCGAGCTTTGCGGAGCACTGTGGAGATGCCCGCCTGATTCTCAACGCTGACAGCAATGACATCGACGCCTTTAGTAATCCAGGCTTCGACGACCTCGTTTTGTTTTGCAGGATCGAGATCGGTGGGCCCGTCCCACAACAAATCAACACCAAGCTCCTTTGCGGCTTCCTCCGCACCTTGTCGACAACTCACAAAGTAAGGATCGCCTTTCGCTTTCGGCATCATTGCTACCTGAATACGATGGGCAGGCGTAAGGCCACGCGATGAATTTGGTTGTTCGGAACTTGAATCCTGCCTGAGCGAGCGCACAAGCACCCAGTTGCTCCCGGCCACCAACAACGCAGCCAACAGAATCACGGCGCTTAACACAGCGACCTGCGAATTCTTCACATCAATCTCCTCAGTTTCATTTTGCCGTCCTTCGCTCGGTAGACCAGAAAAGCGATTGAGAACGATTGTAACTAGCAGCAAGACGCCGGTAAGAATGCCCGCAAGTTCGGCAGGCTGACGACTCAAACGCAAGCCGTTCTGCAATACAACGATGGCGAACAAGCCCAGCACCGTTCCTAAGATTGTGCCACGCCCACCAAAGATCGAAGCGCCTCCGAGAACGACGGCTGTTATTGCCATCAACTCGAAACCAGTGCCGGCGTCAGACTTCGCCTGGCCCAGATGCGCAACGTAGATGACTGCGGAAACGCTCGCGGCAAAGCCCGAAAGCAAGTAAACCAAAAACAACTTTCGCGACACCGCAATGCCGGCGTAGCGCGCACCTTCCTTCGAATGTCCAATCGCGTAAAGACAACGCCCGTATGCGGTGCGATGCAACCACCAGCCAAAGGCGGTGACAGCGACAACCAGAACAAGAAGTTGAGTTGGAATCAAACCGCCAACGTAACCCTGTCCCAGAAAAAGAAAGCGGGGAGAAAACCCGGAATAGTTTTCAATCCCTCTTGTAAGTCCTTCCGCGACTCCGCGAAACAATGAAAACGTGCCGAGGGTTACGATCAGCGGTGGTAATTCCAAACGCGTGATCAGGAACGCGTTGAGCCCACCGCCCAAAAAACCCAGAAGTAGTGCAACTCCGGCTGCAAGAACAATTGGTAGATGTGCGTCGCGCCAAAGCGCGCCGAGAATGACTGCCGCCAATCCCATCATCGAGCCAACAGAAAGGTCGATGCCGCCAGTGATGATGACGGGTGTCAGCGCAAGCGCCAGCAATCCCACTTCAACGCTGAGTCGAGTAATCTCAAACGCATTTGAGGTGGTCAGAAAGTTGTCGCCAACTACAGCGAACATCAGGCATTCAAACAACAGCACGAGCAGCAACACCCACTCGTGATTCGGAAACAATCGAGCACGCAATGGCGCGACGATTTGCAGTTCGGTGTTTGCCCGATTCGATAGGTTGTAACTCACTGTGCGTCTATGCTGGGAGCGCAGGCGTCCTCGTCTGCAGATTTCTTTTCCGTTCAGCTCCTGGTTTAGAAAGTCTGCCAATCACAACATCAGACACGACCGCAGCGAGAATGATTGCGCCTTGAATCGCCTTCTCCCAAAACGGATTGATGCCAACGAATGTAAGCGCTGTTCCAATCGTGCCAAGAAGGGCAACACCAATCAGAGTTCCGATGATTGAACCGCGGCCACCGGTGATAGCAGTTCCACCAACTACGACGGCCGCGATCGCTTTTAGTTCAAGACCAATTCCCGCATTGCTGGGCACAATCGAGAAGCGCATTGCGTTGAGCAATGCCGCTAATCCGACGAGCGCCCCCATCAAGACGAATGTGGTGAATACAACTCGCTGCGGATTGATTCCCGCAAGTCGCGCGGCCTCGGCGTCAGAGCCAACCGCGTAGAGTGAACGACCCATCGCAAGGTTACGCAAAGCCCAGCCAAAACTAACGAGTACAACCAGAGCAATTGTAATGACGATCGCCTCGCCCACTGTTTGGCCCAGTCCAAACCACTGAAAGTTTTTCGGAAGATCCTGGACCCATGTCCCTTCGGTCATCCAGCGTAATCCATCTCGCCAGGCTACCATCAACGCAAGAGTTACCACGATCGAAGGCATTCTCAAGCGGGCAACAAAGAACCCACCTACAGCTCCCATTGCCGCACCGGCTGCCACGACAAGCGGCAGGAGAAGTAAAACTGACAATCCTGATTTAGATAACGAGCCCGCCAGGTATGTACAAACCGCGAATTGCGAGCCAACTGAAATGTCGATCTCGCCAGTCAGAATCACTAGTGTCATTCCGACTGCGACGATCAGCACCGCAGCATTGTTCATCGCGAGGTCGCGGATATTCGTGACCTGAAGAAACGTCGGCGCTGCAATCGTGACGAGTGCCACGAGCACCAGGTACGAGGCCGCCACCGATGCTTCGCGTTTATATTTGGCAATTGAACTGTTCACTGTTTGTTGAGTGTGCCCGGTGAATACCACTTGATAACAAAGTAAGTGGCTGGAGTTGTTCCAATGTTTCGGACACCGTGTAGCTCATTAGATGCTTCGAAGATTATCGAGCCGGGTCCGGCGCGTTTGACGACTCCTTTTTGCACGGACTCAAGTGTGCCTTCTTTGACGATGATCAACTCTTCTTCAGGATGGCTATGTGCCGCATGAGATGCTTCGCCGGCTTTCACCGTGGTGACGTGGCATTCGAGCTGATCGAGAGTTGCGGTCGGCGCGCGAAAGAAGTCACGAGTCGATCCGGTCTTAGTCTCCTTGGCGGGAATCGTTTCCCAATCGAAAACTGATGAAGACATCAACGGTTGTTTTTGTTGAACTGCAGTGACAACGCCAAAGGTCGCGCAACAACTCACAACGGCGATCAGGATGTCTCGTTTGGAAATCATCATCACTCCTCCACTGGAACCATCCGAAGATTACGCCGTTGTCCGATAAGCTTCAGCTTGTCGGTTAAGTGTTAAATCTGCATGCTGGTAAACGAATCTACCTTACGAGACCGACAAGCTGAAGCTTATCGGACATCCGCGTAATCTGCGGATACAACTCTTTCACGCCACTAACTGTTCGTGTCCCAACGCTAACGACATGATCTGTTGTTGTGTAGCCTCAGCGCGCGAAAGGATTCCTGCAATCGCACCGTTCCGCATCACAACCACCCGGTCACTCATGCCAAGTATTTCTGGCAGCTCGGATGAAATCATTAGAATCGCAGTTCCCTGGGAAGCCAGTTCACCCATCAGCGCGTGAATTTCTGCTTTGGCGCCGACATCAATTCCCTGCGTCGGTTCGTCGAGAATCAAAACGCTCGGCTTGGTTTCCAGCCACCGGCTAAGCGCGACCTTTTGTTGATTGCCGCCGGAAAGCGTTGTTACTGGTGCGAAAACGGATGGCGTCTTGATTGCAAAACGGCGAATGTAGTCAGTTGCAATCCTGCGCTCGGCCTTCAGATCAAACGACGCACCTTTCACTAACTTCTTCAAAGAAGCGAGCGTTATGTTTGCGTCGATTGGCATGTTTAGCACTACGCCATGTCGACGGCGATCCTCAGGCAAATAAGCGATGCCGAGGTCGATTGCATCCGCGGGCTCTTGAATGCTTACAACCTTCCCGCGCAAACGGATCTCTCCGGCGTCAGCGGGTTCAATGCCAAAGATCGTACGAGCCAATTCAGTTCGGCCGGCGCCGACTAATCCGGTTAAGCCAACAATCTCGCCTGCCCTAACTGCTAAATCAATTTTTGTAACGCCATTTGCCGAACATGAGAGTCCGCGCAACTCCAATACATTCGAACCTTGCTCGACCTCGATCTTCGGAAAGACTGCGGACAATTCACGACCCACCATTAGGCGGATCAACTCGTGACGATCGACACCAGCCATCGGCTGCGTGCCAACAAAAGCGCCGTCGCGGAGAACAGTCACGCGATCAGCAACGATGGACAGTTCTTCAAGACGATGTGAAATGTAGATGATCCCAACGCCGGAGGAACGAAGTCTGGCAATCACGCGATAAAGATTCTGGGTATCTTCTTCCGCCAGTGAAGATGTCGGCTCATCCATAATCAGGACGCGCGCATTAGCACCCAGCGCCCTGGCGATCTCAACCAATTGTTGCTGCGGCATGCTGAGTTGTCGCACTTCGGTGTCGGGATCGATATGCGACCCAACTTCCGCCAACAACCTCGCTGCACGTTGTCGTCTCTCTTTCCAGTCAACCCTGCGCCAGGGATTTGATCCTTCGAGACCGATCGAGATGTTTTCAGCAACTGTTAGCTCGGGAAACAACGCCGGCTGCTGATAGATTGCGGCGATGCCAAGTGATTTCGCGACCGCGGGCGAATTGTTTGTGATTGGAGTCGCATCGAACTCGAGTTCACCACGATCGGCTTGAACCGCGCCGGTGATGATTTTGATAAGTGTCGACTTGCCCGCACCGTTTTCACCAATCAACGCGTGCACTTCGCCGGTAAGCAATTCAAACGAGACGCCTCGCAAAGCATCCACGCCGTCGTAAGACTTGTAGATGTTTCTCGCCCGAAGAATTGTTTTTTGCTCGACCATTTGTTCAGCGCAGAGACTAACTAGGTGACATTGCCGATTTCGAATTGCGGATTGCGGATTTAGATCACAACTCCGACTAGATATAACAACGAGCAATCAGCACTCAACAATCCGAATTCCACACCCATCTAGTAATCGAGAACTTGCCTTTTGTGATGGCGGATAAGGTGTGTTTCCGAAGTATCCGGTTCCGTCTCCAAAACTTATTATCTGTAATTTCGCAGTAAATTTTAGCGCCTGCGGCACGCGGCCTTCTCGAACAATCTTTTCCCACCCGTCGACGGGGCCCATTTTCAAAATGTAGGTATCACCAGGTTTGATTGGAATGTCAGCCGATGTTGCTTTCGAAACAATATCTCCCAATTCTGGTCTTCCGTAATAGATCGGAAACACATATGGTGTATCCGACTGCTTAACGTCTGTCACCATCATGATCTCTATGAAATAAATCGGCTTGTCACTTTGGTTGGTGAGTTCAAGTTCGAATTCACTCAGCCATTTTTCGTTTTTCAAGTCCTCAAAAGATTCGACCTTCTCTTCTTTGATCTTAATTTTTATGGGGACCTGAGCTGGGATCTTATTCTCGAACACTCTTTTTTCTTGGGAACTACTTGAACTCTTTCTTACCGCTGCGACTAGGAAGAAAGTTACAGTTAACAGGAGCACAAGTGAAAAAGTCATTGCGGTTCTTGATGAGGTCTCCATGAGGTTCGTTTTCCGTACCTGATGCGAACGATTATGACGGTTCCAAATCGTTACGAGTGTTTTTGGCGCTGGGCATTTTTACAATCCGAAATCCGAAATGTCTTTCATTCTTCTTCGGCAAACAGCAACTTAACCATGTCGTCTTTCCAGTTTATCAACGACTCTCTGAACATCTCGCGAAGTTCAATCGCACTCTTCACCGGTATTGCCTCAACAATCTTTGCGTGCATGCATGCACTCTCCACGTACGAAGCTTGTTGTCGACTGGTCTTCATCAGGAAGAATGCAAATAGCGGCACGATCAAGCGCTCAAGCATGTCGACTAGATAGGGGTTGCCCGAAAGACTCCAAATCTTCCTGTGAAATGCAAGGTCGCTTTCATAAAACAATGGCAGATCCAGTTCGCGGGCCCCGGTCTCCATCTTTTGCATTTCTCGTTTGAGGTAATCAATGTCAGCTTCTGTGGTGTTGGCTTTCGCCCATTCGATTGCGATTGCCTCTAGTTCGACTCGCAGGGCAAAGATGCTACGGACATCGGCTGGGGACAGCTTCGTAACCGTCGTTCCCTTGTAAGGAGTTCTTTGCACAAAGCCCTGATGCTCTAGTTCGATCAAGGCCTCGCGAATGAGTGGAACACCCGCGCCGAGTTGTTGGGCAATCTTGCTTTCTACAATAGAAGCGCCGGGCTCAATGGTGCCAGAGAGTATCGCCGCCTTCATGGCATTGACGACCTGGTCTCGTTTTGAGATCGGTTGAATTAGTTCCAGCATTGGCTGGTCCTCCTGGGCCGATAGGCATGACCTACCGTCTTGCCAAACTATTTCTTTGTGTAGCGCTTTGAGAGTAGCACCGACTGGCGATGCTCCGGGCACGCCAGATTGAGGACGGTATGGTTTAGAGTTACCAGAAAATCGGCAGGTTGTCCTTTGAATCTTCCGGTCAGCGGCGGTTCACTTAGATACTCGACGATGTCATCACGAACCAAGCCCCAAAACTGGCGGGGTGAGATCCAAACACTGCCTTCATAACAAACTACTTTTGCGGAGTGTTTACTGGGCACACCGATACCTCCAAAAAATCGCCCAAAATTGGGAATCTCCTACTGGAGCGGCTGCTGTTATAAGGACGGCGCGCAGTATACATCAAGATTCTGAGATTACAAGATCATAATATGATCTTTGGAAAGACTCATAAGGAGGTCTTGGTCTTGGGCCTTTGGCCTTCGGTTTTGTCTGGGTTTTCTCTGAGATCTGAGATCTGAAATCTGAGATCTCTAGGTACTACTCGGCCCCGGTATCTCCAACTTCGCCCCCTTCTCGGCGGACAAATTCCCGGTGAGGATTGCGATTGCCGACGTCATTGCTTTTTCGCCTCCACATCTCACTGGGCTCCCTGTTCGAATCGCTGAACAGAACTCCGCGATCTCATTCTGATAGGAGATACCTTTGTTCACGATTGCGTCGCCCACATTCACAGTTCGCTGGGTTGAACCTGTTGGTTGACTTGCCGAACTGTCAGCAACGGGTCCCGAAGACTGACGTGAGACTTCAACCTTTGTTTGTGGGCCTTCGCCTTCATGGAACAAATAGGCGTCCAACTCGCGTGTCATGATCAGAGTTCCCTTCGTTCCCATATACATCTCGTAGTAATCATCAAACGCATTTGACTGGATTGACGTAAAAGTCGCAGTTCGATCTCCCGGGTAATTAAACGTCGCATAGACGTGATCGTAAACCTCGCGTCCATCCTTGTAGCGGTATGTTCCTCCACTCATGTAAACGGCAATGGGATGCGAATCAAAAAACCAACTTGTAGCAGTGACGAGGTGACTCCCAAGTTCGCACAACAAACCTTCTGAATACTTCCTATACATTCGCCAGTTGAGCAAGTGTTCCCAATCAGGATAACCCCAGCGGCTCGGATCAAAATTTGCTGACGGTGGATCCTCTGTTTTGCGCCAGGTCGCGTTTCGATGCCATGCAAGTCTGGCGAAATAAACGTCACCTAACAAACCCTGCTTGATGATGTTTGTATAAGCGGCTTGATAAATCGGATTGTAGAAACGTTGATAACCGATCTCGAGCACGCGATTGTTATTCCGGGCTGCATCGATCATCTGCTGACAATCGGCGGCACTCTTCGCCATCATCTTTTCGCAAAGAACATGCTTGCCCGCGTTCAGCGCACCGACGGCAATTGGGGCATGAGTCCACAACGGAGTCGCGATGTGCAGAGCTTCAAGGTCTTCCTTCTGTAACATCTCCTGCCAATCGTCATACTCATTCGGTTTAGGCCAACCCTTGCTAACCATCATTTCTGACATTGCCGCGCGCCGCTTCGGATTCAGATCACAAAGCGCCTTAAGATCGCAGAATTCTTTTTGGTACTGACTGAGAAGCCCTTTTCCCATATCACCCGTTCCCACGAGCGCAATCCTGACTGGGCCACCACGCACCGGACCGCGAGTCAGTGCAACTCCACCCAGCACGGCAAGCGCCGGAACACCTGCTACAGCTTTCAAAAAGTTTCGGCGTCCCAGAGTTTTTTGTTCTTCGGTTAAGTTCATGGTGTGACTCCTAAAGATCGACCGCCGAGACTAGAAGATTTAACTCTTAACCACTAAGACGCAAAGACTCGAAGACACAAACTCGAAACGCGCCAAACCAGTCTTTCACGCTATCGTGGCTTTGTGCCTTTCTGTCTTGGTGCCTTTGTGTCTTCGTGGTTCAAACTTCTTTCCCTTTCCTCTAAACAGAGCCCCGTCGTTTTCGTAACAACAAATCAAGTCCCGCTATTCTTCCCGTATCAAACGCCAGCAAGACTACAACCGCAATGGCCTCGATCAAGGTCTTGTTAACAATTAAGTAGGTGCCTTCGGCGTTTGGCTGCGGCACTCCCAGCGTCGGCACATACAAAAGATAGAACAAACTCAGAAAGAACAATGCGGCTACCGCACCAAAGCGCGTGAACAGTCCTAATAACAAACTCAGACCGATCAAGAGCAGAGCGACTTTAACCGAACGATCGATCCAGGGTGTTCGGCCTGTGCTGATCAGCCAATGAAAGATCCTGGCCAGCGGACCGGTTGCGCCTCTTAAATAACCCTCAGAAGTCCATGGTGTAAGCGGACCTCCAGCAGGACTCCACGCAGGCGACACGATCTTGTAATAGGCCTCGTACAAGAAATGCCAACCAATCACTGTCCGCAAAGCAACTAAAGCGAATTGCTGAAAAGACGATAAACGGTTTGTAGTTTCGCCAGTCATTCGCCTCACAATTCGCCTCACCAACTAAAAATGTCGCAAGCCATCGCATCCGAAGCAACTGCCGATCACAATCGGCACCTGCGAGTTACTTTCAAGCATTACCACCAATACTTCACTGTTTTTCGCGCAATGCTCTTCGGCGAGTGCACGACCTCCGACAAAAAATGCCGTCGTCAGAGCATCACTCAACGCACCATCCGGAGTGACAACACTCACACTCGTAACGCCCTCCGACGGCCATCCCGTTCGCGGATCGATGATGTGACTGAATCTCCGTCCGCCATGATCGAAAAACTGTTCTTCGTTTCCGCTTGTGGCAAGTGCGCAATCGCGAAGTCTTAAAACACCCAGACGCCTGAGTTTCGAACGAGGATGTCGTAAACCGACTGCCCAACCTTCGTCCCGTTCACCCGCACCAATTGCGCGCATGCTGCTGGCGCCGGCATTCAGAAGAGCCGTGCCGATTCTGTTTGACACATGTCGAGCGGCGCGATCAAGGGCATAACCTTTGCCGATGCTTCCCAGATTTATTTCAACGCCGGGTTGGGAAAAGCGAACGCTCCTCGCACCTTCGTCGAGATGGATCTTGTCGCTACCTACGAAAGATCGAGCGTGCTCAATTTCAGCGTTATCGGGCAAGCGAGCTCCTCGTCGCAGAAAGCCCCAACAACGAGTCAACGGTCCGGCAGTAATGTCGAAGGCGCCATGAGTATCGCCGTACAAACGCTTGCAGAGGGCGAGTAGATCAAAGAGAGATTGCGAAATGTTAACCGCTTGATTCCCAGCATTGGCGTTTACATAACTAACTTCGCTCGAGGCACGAAAGACTGTCAGTTGTGCTTCAAGTCGTTCGACTTCATCAAGGGCTTCAGTTGCGGCAACGACGCCACGCTCTTCCGATCGAGGCAAAGTCACTTCAAACCGGCACGCCATTGCGGTTCGACTCACATGCAACCAACAATCGTCGGTACGCGGTTCTACGCGTGTCAACAGGTTTAGAAAGTTACGTCGGTTGTAAGGCATCTCTGATTTCTATCCGCAGATTACGCAGTTGTCCGATAAGCTTCAGCTTGTCGGTTAAGTGTTAAATCTGCATGCTGGTAAACGAATCTACCTTACGAGACCCACAAGCTGAAGCTTATCGGACATCTGCGTAATCTGTGGTTGGTTGTTCTGCTTATCGGACAGCCCGCTTCGCTGCCTTGATCTGCTTCAACTTCGCTCCATCTGCAGACTGTTTGTAATAACTATCCAGTGGATAACACCCCGATGCCAAACCATTGCGCGGCGCCGTCGTACAGTCACTAAATGTTCGGCAGATCTTTTTGTGCGTCAGAATTCTGCCGCTGATCACATCAAGTGGGAGTTCCGGATACGACAACACCATCCGCCCCAAACCAATCGAGTCGGCCCAGCCTTCACGAACTGCTGCCTGGGCCACGTAAGGAAGAAACTCTTGCAGGTACGTGTACGCAGTTCCCACCAGAATCAAATCCGGAAACTCTTGCTTCAACGCACGCGTCGCATCCATTTGCCGCGCTACACCAATCAACGGATCCTCAGGAGGTTGATAACCGTCCGACGGCGGATACAAGGCCGGACGCTGGATGTGCGGATTGTAATAAGGACTGCCGGCAGTGATGTTGACCAATTTGATATCCAACTCACGAAGCAATCCGAGCAACTGACGTGGCTCCGTCAAATCGTAACGCTCCGGTCGTTCGGTATTCACGCCGAAACCAAAACGATATGGCAGAATGTTCTCATACTGATCCGGGATACCAATTCCCATCTGTCGATCTGAAGTGCTTTCAGGATCGGGTCTGAACGAAACCAGATCAAACCCAGACACGCGCACACCGATTTGCAATCGAGGCGCGATTGAACGAATGCCCGCAGTTATCTCACGAAGAAAGCGTGTCCTGTTTTCAAAACTGCCGCCGTACAAACCCTCGCGTGTGTGTGCGCTCAAGAACTCATGGCCAAGGTATCCGTGACAGTGCTTGATATCTACGAAGTCAAAACCAAGTTCATCCGCAACTCGCGCGGCGAAAAGAAAGTCATCGATGATTTCGCGAATCTCACCGTCGGTAAGCAGCGGATATTTCTCGTCAACTCCGACGCGCGCGTCTAACGTCGGATGATGATAAAGGACTCGGGGCTCTGGCTTCGTCTTCTGATTAGGACGACTGAAGCGACCCGAGTGCGTGAGTTGTAATCCGATCAAAAGATCGTCAGTGGTGTCGGCGACCTCACGATGAGCTTCGAGTACAGCATCGCGTAATTCAGCAAGACCGCCTTTGTTTGCTTCAGTCATCAAGAGTTGATTCGGATTTGCCCGACCATCATGGCGGACAGCGACCGCTTCCCCACCCCAGATTAATTTAGCGCCGCTCAAGCCAAAGTTTCGCCAACGTCGAATGGTCGCTTCGCTCGGCTTACCATCGGCGGTTCCATCCCAACCTTCCATCGGATGAATACAAAAGCGATTGCCTATTGATTTGTCGTTTAGCTTGATTGTTTGCGCGAGAGTGGATTCCGGACCAGTCTGCAGCTCAACGTCGCAAGGTATTGATAGATCGAGTGAGGCGAGGTGCGCTTTGAATTCCTCTACAGTTCGAATGCCGCCGATTGGTGGATACGCTCGCATGTTTGACTGTCCGACGAACTCAGTTTGTCGTTACAGGAGATCATCAGCCACAGATGAACACGGATGACACTGATCGAAAGAGTCCGATCTGTACAATCAGTGTTCACCTGTGGCTCACTCCGACAAACTAAAGTTTATCGGACAACAACCGCCTGGCTTTCTGCAACGCTTCAACAAAGAAGAACTCGCCCCACATCACTGACTCATTCACTCCAAGATCCTTATGAATGTGGTAAACGCCCCCACGAAGAATTCCTTCCCAACCATCTTCACCTTCACCAAGGTATCGGTTGGTTAGCGAGTCGAGAGTTCGAAGCGCGCAGTCCAGATACGCCTTTCGACGCGCAACACTCGGCGACAGTTCCGCAAGATTGAAGAGTCCAACTGCAGCAATCGCGGATGCACTTGTGTCGACTTGTGACCGGCTAAGAGGGCCACTCAATGGCGCATCAAAGTCCCACGGAGCAACCCCCTCTTGGGCAATGTGTGCCAGCCACCATTCAGCATTCAACTGCGCAACTTCCAGATACGTCGGATCGCGCGTCAGCTGAAAACAAGTTCCGAAACCGTAAAGCGACCAGGCAAGTCCACGCGACCAGCACGAATCACCACGATAACCCTGCTGGGTTGTCTGTCTCAGGAACTCGCCGGTGCTCAGATCAAAGATTCCTTCGTGAGACGTACTGCCATCTCCGCGTACAAGCGTTCGACGAGTTGTCTGACAATGCTTGTGTGCTAATTCAAGCAATGCCGTGTCGTTTGTCTCGAGTGCTGCATAAAAGATGATGCCGACATTCATCATGATGTCGATGAAGTTGGAGTCCGGACCGTGGAAGGACCGCAAACAACCGGCGACGTCATTGAAACGCAGAGCGAGTGTTTGTCCAGCGTGAACTACAACGTCCTTGAGAGACTGGTCCGGCGAGCCATCGCGAACAGTTGCTTCGTACCAGCGTTTATAAGTGCTGTGGTAGAAAATGAATCCCAGATCATGAACTTCACGATCGTCTTTGCGAGGTTCGAGAGGGCGTGAATACTTCTCAGCAAGTGTTCGCCAATTTGGGTCACCCGTTTCCTGATGAAAGATCCACATCATTCCCGGAAGAAAGCCATCGCACCAACGCGTCCAGGCTGGTTTCGTGTGACGCCACTTTCCGTGATCCGTGTAGAGCGGGTAAAAATTCGGATCGCGTTTGACCAGTGCGCTCACTTGTTCCTGCGCAAAAGAAAAAGCGTGTTCGACCTGGGTTAATAAGTTCTCTGACATAACCTCACAAACGCCTGAGATGAAAACCACCGTCTACGTTGATTACTTCACCCGTTGAAAAAGGCAAACTCCCCGATGCGATCGCGGCTACTGCTTGTCCGACATCTTCGCCAGTACCCCATCTCTTGATCGGCGTTAACCCGTCCGCGATCATTCGATCGTATTTGTCTTTTACCTTTGCCGTCATGTCAGTCTCAATCACGCCCGGGCGAATCTCATAAACGTTGATACCTTCGTCTGCGAGGCGTAGCGCATACAACTTGGTCATCATCGCCAGACCGGCCTTGGAGATACAGTAATCGCCTCGTTCGGGTGACGCGGCGAATGCAGATACTGAAGTGATGTTGATGATCGAGGGTGAATAATCCTGGCTCCCGCGTGTTTTCTTCTGCTCGATCATCCAACGTGCAACTGCCTGGCTCAGGAAGTATGGCCCTTTCAGGTTGACGTTGATCAAATGATCGAAACTGTCTTCGCTTGCGTTTAGCAGATCCACACGTTTGTCGGGAGCGATGCCGGCATTATTGACGAGAAAATCCAGGCGACCAAAGGAAGCTTTCGTTTCCTCTATCAAGCGTTCGCGATCAGTAGCATCAGCTATATCAGCACGACTGAGCTCGACTCGCGTTCCTGTAGGAGCGATTGACTTAGCTTGTCCCCGAGCGTCCTCCGCGGCCGATTGGTTCGAAACGTAATTGATCATTACGTCGCAACCGATGCGGGCTAATTCAATCGCTATCGCCCGGCCGATGCCCCGCGACGCACCGGTGACGAGAGCGACGCGATGTTGGGTTGATGGAACAGAGGAGGTCATATCGTCTTTGATATTGCGTCGATTCGATTCAAGCAGTGTCTTGAGGTCAGTACCACCCGCGGTACCGGGCGGGTGTG
>DATEXA010000535.1:0-33259 GCA_035257465.1 Pyrinomonadaceae bacterium
CCCGCCGCTGGTTTGGTTTTGGTGTTGCCTATCGTCGGCACCTGAATCAGCAGGACGATGGTCACTTCAATCCGACTGATTTCAATCTTCCGATTGTCCAAGTGCAAAATGTCACGGTTCCCGGTCGCGGGCTCGTGGTAATTCCTGGTAGTACTGTTGTTGCTACCTCAAATGGGTTTCCAACAGGATTCAAGTTCTCTGAGGATCCAAATGGTTACATCGGCCAGTTCTGGATTGGACGACGGAATGCTCGAATACCTCCGCCACCTCCAAATCAGCCGCCTACAGTGACGGTTTCTGCCTCGACGTCGAGCATTGCTCGACCGTGCCCGACGCCAATGAGCTCAACCACGTGTACCCCGAGCGGCAACGAGGTTCAACTGACTGCAAATGCCACCGATCCTGATAACGACACATTGCTCTATACATGGTCCGTCACTGGTGGTCATCTGACCGGTGAGGGTCGGTCCGTTACTTGGGACCTCTCAGGGGTCGCAAATGGAACATACACGGCAACTGTAGAGGTTAATGACGGCAACCAGCACACTGCCAATGGCAGTGCAACAGTTACCGTCGCCGACTGCACAGGCTGTGTTCCACCGCCGCCGCCATGTCCGACAGTGTCCGTGACCTGTACCGATGCGGTGGATGTTGGATCGCCGATCACATACACGGCAAACGTGAGTGGTGGCCCAGCCAGCATGGCAGCAACGTACAACTGGTCAGTTTCTGCTGGCACAATCACGAGTGGCCAGGGAACACCGACAATTTCAGTTGATACGGCAGGCCTTGGTGGTCAAAGTGTCACTGCAACAGTAAGTGTTGGTGGTGCGGATCCTTCATGCTCGACAACAGCGTCTTGCACGACCAACGTGAGGCCACCGAAAGCGGTAGCGGTGAAGTTTGATGAGTATGGCAACATCAAGTTCAACGATGAGAAAGCCAGACTCGATAACTACGCCATCCAGTTGCAGAATCAGCCAGGCTCGCAGGGCGTTATCATCGCTTACGGTAGTTGTGAGGGTGAAGCCCAGGCGAGAGCCGATCGTGCCAAGGATTACCTTGTCAACACGCGCGGTATTGAGGCTGGACGCATCACAACGATCGACGGTGGATGTCGCTCTGACCTTACAGTACAACTTTGGGTTGTGCCGACAGGTGCAGACGCTCCAGTAGCAGACACGACAAATGCAGTCTCGCCGTGCCCTGCCTGCAAGAGGAAGGGTGCGCCAAGACGACGCGGTCGAGGTGATGATGAATAATTAATGGCTGGCGCTAGCCAACCTTAACCAAGCGGGCGATGGATCTCGTAATTGAGAAACATCGCCCGCTTATTTTGTTCTGAGGACCTATAATTACCGGGAAGTACAACTTGCCTTTAATTGCCAGGCATCCTAAAGCTTGTGTGTTGGCTTTTGAATACAAAGCAAGAGAATTGTAATAAACTAAGAAGTTGGTGAGCGGCGTCGCTCCCTTACGATCACAAACCTTGGATGAATAACGATGCATAGATTTATGAAGTATCTCCCCCTCTTGGTTACGCTTTTTCTCTTCACCGTACTTGCGCTTATTCCAACCCGTACTGCCGCTGAAGGTTCTGACTCTCCATCGGATCCAGCTATGTATTCAACTGATTGGAGGAACACCGGACCTCCAGGTGGAGACGTACGAGGACTCGTTGTAGATCCTACAAATCCAGATCGCTTTTATTTTGGAACGCTTGACGGGCAGTTATACACATCGTCAGACGCTGGAAAAACATGGCAGCTCCTTTACAACTTTGGTAAGCCGCGTCTGTTTGTCGATCACATCATTATTGATCCACGAAACCCACGTGTTTTGTATGTTGGTGCACATCGTCACAAGGACCCCGGAGGTTTCTTCAAATCGACGGATGGTGGGCTTAGTTTTCGTGAGAGTCCTGAATTGAAGAACGAGGCGATTCACTCGCTCGCCCAATCTGAATCGGATCCGAATATCCTTATAGCCGGCACCTTCAATGGAATCTTCCGTTCCGACAATGCTGGTGAATCGTGGCAACAGTTGCCTACATCGAATGTACAGAACCTGTTCCATGTTGAATCAATAGCTATCGACCCCCGTACTACTGACATCATTTATGCGGGAACGTGGTACCTGCCATATAAATCGACGGATGGCGGTCAGACTTGGAGATCAATCAAAACGGGGATTATCGACGACTCGGATATCTTCGCCATCGACATTGACCCACGTGATCCCAACCACATTATTGCCTCTGCGTGTAGTGGGATTTACGAGAGCAATACAGGTGGTGAAAGCTGGAAAAAGGTGCAAGGTATTCCATCTCAATCTCGGCGTACTCGCGCCATTCTTCAACATCCGTCGATGCCTGGCATTGTGTTCGCCGGCACAACTGAAGGTTTCTGGCGCTCTGAGCGTGGTGGTGACGCCGACTCCTGGATGGTCACAACTTCACGGCAGCTAGAAATAAATTCAATCGCAGTTCATCCATCGCGTCCTGATATGATCTACATCGGCACCAACAACTACGGTGTGATGGTTTCGAACGATGGTGGTAAATCATTCGTTCCAACAAATGGTGGGTTTAGTGGGCGATTTGCGAACGCGATACTAGCTGATAGAGAAACACCGAATCGAATTTACGCGTCGACCATCAACACTGCGACTGGTGGAGGATTCTTTTTCGTTAGCAGCGATAACGGCGAGAGTTGGCGACCTTCGATGCGTAATATGCCGTCCAGATTAATCAGTTATGCAATTCTGCAGGACACGCAGGACGCAAACGTGATTTATCTAGGCACAAACCTTGGTGTGTATCGTTCACTTGATCGTGGTGCGTCATGGGCACCTGTCTGGGCTCCAACTTCTCCAGAGCCGAAGAAGAAACCAACTCGACCCGCTAACGCAACCAGGACGACTAAGACAGTAGCGACCAGGGTAGCTCCACGCCAACCAGCTTTATCACCTGAAACGATTGCTCGCGTGCAAGAGGCGTTGAATACTGCTGGTTATCATCTCGGCGAACCAGATGGAAAAGGCGGGCCGCTTACTCTCGCGGCGCTACAAAGATTTCAAGCGGATCGACACCTACCGGCTACTGGAAGATTTGACGATATAACCTTGGCGGCACTGGGTGTTTCCAAAACTAGTTCCAGCGATCAAGCTGAAAAGTCCGATCTGATTCTTGCGGATGCAGTGAATGCGTTGGTCCATACCGTAGACGCTGAAAGTAAGAAGCCAGGATTTTTGGCTGCGACAAATACCGGGCTGTATCGTAGTCTCGATCCAACCAAAGGCTGGCAAAAACTGTCGTTTGATATCGTTCAAGATCCACGAACCACATGCATTTCGACAAACCTTCGTCAACCCGAAACAATTTGGATCGGGACTCCGGCCTCAGGTGTTTTGGTCACCAACGATGGAGGGAAGAATTGGCGGCAAGCGAGTGGGGTTCCGCGCGACTTTCCAGTGAACACAATCGCGCAGGATCCGCAGAGGCCTGATTATGTTTACGTTGGCACTAAGCAGTCGTTCTTTATGTCTCACGATGGCGGTGCTACATTCAACCGGCGTGGAGGTAATCTGCCTTTTGGCGATTTCACAAGCATCCTGATTAACCCCCGAAATGGTGACGAGGTTTTTGCCGGAAACGCGTATCAGACAAGCGAAATTGGCGGCGGAGTATTTCGAACTACGAATGGCGGCGTTACATGGGCGCGGATTGATCCCAAGCAAAGACGTTTACCAAGCCAGAGAATCTGGGCGCTTGCGTTTGATTCGCAGGATCAGAACATTTTGTTTGTGGGTTCGCATTCTGCGGGAGTTTACGTAGTGCCGAGGACTTCTGATAGCCTTTCTTCAAGTCAGTGACAATCTGTCTCTTCTTGTCTCGAACGCCCTCGAGGTAACTCTCGAGGCGTTTTGTTTTTTAGGAGTGTCAGCTTCGTGGCTAATCGTTGCGACGCCTTGACATGCGCTCATACTGACGTGTACATTCCCGCCCTACCCGTTAATATAAGGCGGCGGGTGTTTGTCGGACCAAGCGGGTGACTACGGCAGGGCGGTAATCGAAACAAATTAACTCGACATTTCCAAATCCAAACGGCTCGCATCCTCGCCAGCTTCAAATCCCGACAACGCCAAGGTCAAATAACAAACAGGCCGCTGACATTCTGTCTGGTTGTCATCGAGACTTACGATGATTGTTCCAGTCAGAAGAAGCGCGATATGATCTCTAAACGCGCTAAAAGTTATCGGGAACTACAGGAGTCTGCATGTCTAGTGAACAACCCAAGCTGAATGACAGCGAGGCCGAAAACAAACCAACCTCTGGCGAGCAAGAAACTACGCCGCAAACTTCCGATGCCAAGAATCAACCCGTGTCTGCTGCTCCAGCCCCTGAGCTTGATGATCCAGATGAATCACGCGCCGGTGGAGACGTCGACTTTGGTCAACTTCTCGATCAGTTTGAGCAGGAGCAAGCGACCCTCGAAGAAGGCGAAGTCGTTCGTGGAACAGTAGTAGGTATTAGCGAGCGCGGCGTCGTTATAGACTTTGGTTACAAATCGGAAGGCATCGTAAACCCGGCTGAGTTCACTGAGAACGGTGAGATCACAGTAAAGCCCGGAGACGAGGTCGAAGTGCTCGTTAAGAGTATGGAGACTGCGGATGGTCTACCCGTGCTCTCTCGAGCTGACGCTGTTCGCATGAAGGCATGGGATGATCTTGAAAAGGCATATCGAGAGAATAGCAACGTCAAGGGACGTGTGATCGATCGCATTAAGGGTGGTCTAAGAGTCGACATTGATGGTATTGCTGCCTTCCTGCCCGGATCACAGGTTGACGTTCGGCCAGTTCGAAACCTCGATAGCCTTCGTAATCAGATTATTGAAGCTAAGGTCATTAAGCTGAACCGCAAACGATCGAACGTAGTGTTGTCCCGAAAAGCGGTAATAGAACAGGAGAACACAGGACGTAAGGACCAGACGTTACAACAGATCGAAGAAGACATTGTGGTTGAGGGTCAAATAAAGAATCTCACGGATTATGGTGCGTTCGTAGACCTTGGTGGCGTCGATGGTTTGTTGCACGTGACTGATATGTCATGGGGTCGTTTGCAGAATCCAAACGAACTATTCCATGTCGGCGATAACATCCAAGTGAAAGTCCTCAAGTTTGATCGCGAACGAGAGCGCGTGTCTCTCGGATATAAACAATTGCTTCCGGATCCCTGGTCCAGCGTTGAGGAACGTTTCCCGGTCGGTACGAGGGTCAACGGACGAGTGGCGAGCGTTGCCGATTACGGCGCTTTCGTGGAACTTGAAAATGGAGTCGAAGGGCTGGTTCACGTTTCAGAAATGAGCTGGTCAAAGCGCGTTAAGCATCCAAGCAAAGTCGTCAATCCTGGTGACTCTGTTGATGTTGAAGTGTTGAGCGTGGATCCAAAGGCTCGCCGGATCAGTCTCGGGATGAAGCAGGTACAGGAAAATCCATGGCAAACGTTGCATGAACGTTACCAGGTTGGTACGCGCGTCCATGGGCGAGTTCGGAATCTTACCGACTTCGGTGCGTTCATCGAGATTGAAGACGGAGTCGATGGTCTGGTGCATGTGTCAGATATTTCCTGGTCACGAAGAATTAAGCATCCGAGCGAGGTCCTAAAGAAAGGCCAGGAGATCGATGCGGTTATCACAAGCATTGATAGCGAGAATCGGCGCCTCTCTCTTTCAATAAAGGATCTCGAACCAAACGCCTGGGAGAAATTCACGAACGAGCACAAACCAGGCGATGTTGTGCGCGGGAAGGTCGCCCGCTTTGCGAACTTTGGAGCATTCGTAGAGCTCGATGACAATCTCGAAGGCTTATGTCATATCTCGGAGTTATCTGAAGAGCGTGTTAATAAGCCTGAAGACGTGGTCCAACTCGGTCAGGAAATGGAATTCAAGATCCTGCGAATCGATCCTGAGACCAAGAAGATCGGTCTTTCAGCTCGAGCTGTTGGAAAAGATGAGCCGATTGTGGACACAAAGATTTATTCGTCTGAGGCAGGCGGCGGCATGGCTTCACTTGGCGAACTTGCCGACTTCGGCCTCAGCAAACCAGAAACTACAGACGAGTAGACCGTTTCGGGTTTATTCGGGAGCCCTGCTTCATGAGTAATGATGCAGGGCTCGAACACTTCACCACATGTGCTTCGGCACATTTTCATGCCCCTGACTCAGTCGTTGACAGTCTTGCCCGACCTGTTCATTTTCTGGTAGTGTACGGCCCTAGCTTATCTCGCCACTATCAAGAAGTTAACAAAAGATCTTATTCCGTAACTATAGCGTTTTAGCCTGGACCATCTTTCGAGGAACCGAGGTGAGGCATGACAAAAGCAGAACTCGTCGAAGACGTGGCTCGAGCGGCAGAACTCACTAAGAAGGACGCGGAACGTTTAGTCGAAATTGTCTTTGAAAGCATCATTGAAACACTCAATCAAGGCGAGAAGATCGAACTTCGCGGTTTTGGTAGTTTTCGCGTGCGTGAACGTGGTGCGCGACGTGGTAGGAACCCCAAGACCGGCGACCCTGTAAGCATTCCCGCCAAGCGTGTACCTTATTTCAAGCCTGGGAAAGAATTGAAAGAACTTATCAACGATGATACCTCCAGTGCTCCGTCCTCAACGGGAGGCTCTTCGAATCTTTCAGTCGATGGTCGACAACCACCTGTCCTTTAGTTGTTCATCCACGTGGTAACAAAAAACTTGGAAAGATTGTGGAGTCCCTGGCGAGCTAAGTACATAGCCTCAGGAGTTGATTCACAAGCGGGAAACTGCGTCTTCTGTCGAATAGCGGCAGACGAGAATGATCAGGCCAACCTTGTCGTTCATCGGGGTACGCACAACTTCATCGTATTGAACCTCTATCCGTACATAACGGGCCATCTGCTAATTGTGCCTTACCAGCACCTCGCTGACCTGGATTCAGTTGCCAAAGAAGTATCTGATGAGTTGATGGATCTTGCGAAGAAAGCTCAAACCGTATTGCGCGAAGTTTATTCACCCAGCGGCTTCAACCTGGGAATGAACTTCGGTTCTGCTGCGGGTGCAGGCATCGCCGATCACATACATATGCACCTTCTGCCTCGTTGGTCAGGAGACACAAACTTCATGACAACAGTCGCTGAAGCTCGAGTGTTACCTGAAAGTCTCGAGACTACCTATTCAAAAGTCCGCAGTCATTTTTAACGAGAAGTTGTTGTCAGCGTTTGCCGACCTTGCGTGGTACTGCTTCATCCTCAACTTCGCCGCCCCGGCTAATCGGAATATCCGACGGTTTGGTATAGCTGACACCGCGCTCTTCGCTATCGAGATCGGCGGAAGGAAGAGGTGGCAATGGACCAGTCATTTGAGGTGGATTAAAACCAGGATAGTCGATGCGGGCATGATAGATGGCGGTGAGTGCGCTAATCATCGCTTCTCGGATCGTGGTTAGTTCCTGCAAAGTAATGTTGCACTCATCGAGTTGCCCGTCGCTAATAATTGCCTCGACAATTTTCAAGACAATCGACCGGATATTTTCGGGATCGGGTCGTGATAAAGAGCGGGCGGCTGCTTCACATGAATCCGCCAACATCATGATTGCAGCTTCTTTAAATTGCGGCTTTGGACCCGGATATCGAAAGTCCACTTCGTCGACGATCTCGTTTGGTTTTGCCTGGGCCTGGGCCTTGCGCAGAAAATAGTGCAGCGTCCTGGTGCCGTGATGTTGAGGAATGAAGTCCTTTATCTGATCTGGTAAGCCAATTTCCTTAGCTAACCTGGCGCCATAGGTGACATGACTTGTGATGATCTTTGCGCTTTGCTGTGGTCGCAATCGATCGTGAGGATTAGTCCCCTGTTGGTTCTCAACAAAATACTCAGGCGCTGCCAATTTCCCAATGTCGTGATAGAGCGCACCTATTCTGGCCAAAAGTGAATTAGCGCCAACCGCGCGGCATGCGTCCTCGGCCAGCTGGCCAACAGCATGAGAGTGCTGATTGGTTCCGGGTGCTCGCATAGCCAGTTGCCCAAGAACAGGCAAGTCCGCATTCGATAACTCGAGTAGCTTTACGTCAGTCAGTATTCCAAATAGAGATTCATTTATCGGGAGACCGCCTGCGGTAAATACCGCCGTCAACAAACCACCGGCCAGGGCACAGCCAATCGCTAAGAGACCCGTACTCAGACTAAGAGGTTGTTGTGAATACCCAATAAGTGCAAGGGCGATCACGACGTTGATGCCGCCTACCAGGAGACCGGCGATCGTGACTGACTGGCGTTCTCTGTACCGACCGATACCGTAAACCGCTGCCGAACACGACACCATTGCGTATAAAGCCTTTGGCATCCCACTTGGCGCTAGCATTCCAGCGAAGAGTGCAGTGATTATTCCCGTCAAGAAGGCAAGTTGAGTATCGACCAGCATCGCTACTAGTAGGGCCCCGGCCGCAAAGGGAATTGCGAAGTCCCAAATAGCTGGATCATTGAATGGTGCGTTGGTTCGCTGTGCTGCGATGCTATCGGCAAAAACAAATCCAACTTTCATTAAGGCTGTTTCGACTAGTAGTGCCGAACCGACAAGTGCGAATGCCTTTTGCTCGCTTAAAATGACAGAACTGCTTGACGAGCGATGCTCGGTAAATTTCCACGCAGCCCAGTAGATTGCAATCACTGCGATAAGCAGGCCAATTAGATTCTGGATGGGACGTCCGGCAGCGCCAGTGTTTTTGATTGCGGCGATCTCAGCGAGAGTGTTGCTGGTAACGGTGTCGCCTTCGCGTGCGAGCACTTGATTGCGCTTCAGCGAAATGACAACAGGTGGGATTTGATTTGACTCGCTTTCCTTGGATGCCGCAGTTGCTGCCTGGTCCAATACAACGTTGGGCCGGATAAGGGGAATTAGCGCAAGCGTAAGGACTGCCTTCTGCTCAGGCGTCCAACCACCCAAGTTTAATATTCGTAATTCGAGATTACGGCGTGCAGTAGAAAGGGCGATCATCCGTGTGCGAGGAGCCGGCATGATCATTTGCGCGACTGGATTACGCACGTCCACCAGAATGATTTCCTGTTGAAGCCGGTCAGTATCGCTATCATCGTAGATATAGCTGGCACCGATCTCTCGAACGATAGATGTCAATCGATTCAGCTCATCTTCGGCAAAGTTGTGGGCGATTATTGCGCGTGCAACTTCAGGCCCTCCTTCGCCGTTCCAGCTAAGTGCCTTGTTTTGGCCCAAACTGTTCTGTTTTTTCAGATCTTCCCAGCCTGATCTAAAGCTCTGCACCGAAGTTTCTGCTCGACTAGAGTCGAAATTGAAGACCGGACGCGTTGCTCTTCGTGCAGCTGTGCGTCTTTGCTCGGTCTCGACTAAGTCAATGGTGGTGATGTCGGCAGGCGAAATAATCGCGTGAGTCAGCACATCACCTTCTTTATAGTTTTCGTTGAGGCCGGAAGTGTGGCTTGTCAGAAGAAGCAGCGTTGTCAGTACAACGAGAAGGCTAAACAAGATGAGAAATCGAGTGCGCGATTCGAACATCATGAAGGGACGAATCGCGTAACTCACGAGCTTGTCGCGAGCCTGACTGAATGGCGTTTTGAAGCGTGGTCGAAGACCCATTATGCGATAAGCGAAACAGGTGATCTGTATCGTTCGTCATCCGCCGATTGTGCGGCAAGATTGCGAGCCAAGATTGCTCCGGCTCTCTGAAGCAACGGAGACAAGCTAGCTTCACGAATTGCCGAGATCGCGACAACTTCCGAGCCTTCAGCTTGAGCCCGCCTAACCGCTGTCGCAAGTTCCTCGTCGTCAAGCAAATCTGCTTTATTCAAGGCCAAAATTACTGGTATGTCCGCAAGCTTAAGTTCGACCAATATCCTTTTGACTGATTGAACTTGTTGCGTCCAGCGTGGATTTGAAACGTCTACGGCATGAATCAATAAACTACTCCCCGAAATTTCCTCAAGGGTCGCTCGAAACGCAGACAGCAGATCAGGAGGCAATGCTCGAATGAATCCAACTGTGTCGTTGATGATGACTTCCTGATCGCGCGGCAAGCGCAGTCTTCTCGAAGTCGGGTCCAAGGTTGCGAACATACGTTGTTCCGCATGCACTGTGCTCTTGGTCAGCGCATTCAGCAGCGTCGATTTGCCGGCGTTTGTGTATCCGACAATCGAGATAATGGGTAAGCCTTGACGCGTACGTGTCTTGCGACGTTCATGACGTCGTTGTCGCTGCTCCTCGATCTCTCTTTCTAATCGGTTAATCCGATCGCGGACTCGGCGACGATCTGTCTCCAGTTTTGTTTCCCCAGGACCTCTTCCGCCGATTCCTCCGGCGAGACGTGAAAAGGCCGAATCCTGACCCGCGATTAGACGTGGAAGAAGGTATTTCAATTGCGCCAATTCAACTTGAATCTTTCCTTCTCGGGACTGTGCACGCTGCGCGAAGATATCCAGGATCAACTGTGACCTATCGATGATCTTCAGATCTGTGTTTTCAGAGAGTGACCTTACCTGGGCGGGTGACAGCTCGCTATCGAATACCAGCATATCTGCGCCAAGCTGCAGAGCGCGAATGATCAATTCATCCAGCTTTCCTTTGCCGAGTACAGTTCGTGGATCTATGGCAGAACGTCTTTGTATTATCTTGTCCTGGACTACGACATCGGCAGAGGCAGCCAGCTCAGCAAGTTCAGCCATCGACTCTTCCGCATCCGTCAATGGACCAGTCGCTACTCCGACCAGAATCGTTCGATCACGAACTTCGGCGCGTCGAGCTGTCCGACGGTTCCTTGCCATCTCGTCTTCCAGTGAATTAATTAATTCCAGGAAGTCGGCGTCTAGCTGGGATGCCATTCTCGGTTCAAGGAAGCCATACAGATCGGGTGCACTAGCATTCTCCAATTCGCCTGAGTGAAGTGGAAGCAGATGTGCGGCATGGATTAGACCCGGTAGTCCCGTTGTTGAATCAACATCGATGGCGGCCATCAAATCTAAACGCAACAAAGCGAGATCTGTGAGGTCGTCCTGGGTTAACTGTTCGCCACGCAAGTGAGTATGAATGCAGCGAAGCCCACGAAAACGCCCTGATGCAACGCGTACACGTTTGAAATCAGGCAGTTCTATGGCGCGAATATCACCAACCATGACATATTCCACGTGACCCTTCCGGTCGATGAGTACGCCAATCTGACGTCTGGTTTCGTGTGACAGTTCGCCGAGTTGCCGCGCAAACTCTGGTGTGACTATTTGGTTTGGAGGTATCCGACGCGTGTAGAGTTTTTCTATGCGACGAAGTTGATTAGGTTTGAGACCCAGTGTATTCCCTAGTGCGCTAGTAATAAGTTCTTCCCTCCTTGTTTAGTGTTTCTAACTCGGGAGAATGCGGGCGGGTTCGACTCGAACGTTGGACAATTACAGGATCAGTGTTACGGGCGGTTAACGTCGTACGCTGGAGGGTTCCGTCTGTTTTCCTCGGCGACACCAGGTCGCAGAGTCGCTTGAGCATCAGTTTCTATGTGCGAGCTTCCTGCTTACCAGGAAGAAACAATGCTGATTCCGCACTAAGTACGGGCGGGATTATACCATAGGGCTACTGCCGCACACGGAACAAGTCCCTTGTCTGAACAAGTTGAGATCAACTTATGAAGTCTTGTTTGGTAGAAATCAGGACTGCGGAGTTTGTCACATGTTTTCACTGAGGCGTATCATGAGCCATTTTGTAGTGGACCGCCGGTGTTACTAAATGTCGACCCTGAGCAAAATCATGCAGATTGATCCGCCCTACGGTATCCCGGGAGGAGAAGTTGTGATCGACTGCGAGAATTTTGATACCAGCGATCCCGACCTATGTGCGGTGTCGTTTGGAGAGACAGCTGCGCCGATCGTGGCATTAGGTTCAAAGCGCGTTCTAGCTGTTGTGCCGGACATTAGCGGCGGCGGTGAGTTTCAAGTGACATTGCAAGCAGGTGCGCTTCAAAGTGAACCTGTACCTTTCACGATTGCCAGAAAACTGGCCAGCGACGTTCATCCGGTCGCCAATCCAGCCTTTGATCCTGATGATGGTTCGCTCTTTGTAACGCGATCCGGTTCACGCGGTGAAGAATTGCCAGTCACACTTTTCCGAATCGATATCACCGGTGAAGTGAAGGAGTATTCAGGTGATATTGCGAACCCGACAGGCATTGCATTCAGTAAGGATGGAGAGATGTTTGTCACCAGTCGCTTGGATGGCACTGTTTATAAAGTGAATCCATTCAAGGAGGCGGTTTCGTTTGCAAGCAATCTGGGTGTTGCCACAGGAATAGCCTTCGATAAGAAGGGTCTCATGTATGTCGGTGATCGAGGGGGGACGATTTTCCAGGTTAATGGCATTGGGGAAGAAAAGCCCTGGGCCCAGGTTGAGCCAACGGTTTCCGCGTTTCATATGGCATTCGGACCTGACGGTTCGCTCTATGTAACGGGTCCGACCGTTAGCAGCTTCGACTGCGTTTGGCGGGTGAACCAAAGCGGCGATGTTGACGTTTTCTTTAAAGGACTCGGTCGTCCACAAGGTTTGGCCTTCGATGATGAAGGTAATTTGTATATAGCCGGGTCGCTTCGTGGCCGACGAGGCATCGTTCGAATTTCGCCCGAAGGCAAGCATGCAGAAATCGTCGTTGCAGGAGTTAACCTCGTCGGTCTGGCCTTTAGTGCCAGTAATGAGATGGCGATTGTCTCCATCGACTCAGTTTTCAGTTTACCCATGCAAATTCGTGGAACACTTTTATCGAGGTAAAAACGTGGGTTCGTAGCGGTTAGACGTCTTTTGACAGGCACTTTTCAGAATGCTAACTTGGCCCTTCTAGTGTTGGCTGCATTAACTGATACCACGAGATTCTGAGTGAACCCAGAACAACTGATCCCTCAACTTGTGATTTATATGGCAGTGTTGCTTTTTGCAATCTCTGCCCACGAAGCGGCGCACGCCTGGATGTCGTACAAGTTCGGGGACGATACAGCTCGACTACTCGGCAGGATTACGCTGAATCCGCTCGCACATACTGATCCAATCGGAACATTGTTGATACCGATTGCTGGTTTTGTACTTGGGCACATGGGAGGAGCGGCCGCGAATATTCCGCTAATTGGCTGGGGTAAACCGACGCCGGTGAATCCTCTGCGATGGCGCAACAAGAACGTCGCAAACGTAATGGTGTCTATCGCGGGAATTCTAGCTAATCTGACAATAGCGTTTTTTGCACTGGTGCTCATCAAGATCATCCAGCACACAAATCTATTTGATGATGGAACATCATTGTCCGGTATATTCGAACCTGTTTGGATGTTTCTCACAAGAGCGTTACTACTGAATGTGTCCCTGGCGGTGTTCAACCTGCTGCCTTTTCCTCCCCTTGATGGCAGCAAAGTGTTATGGACAATTTTGCCTGACAGCTTGAAGCCTGTGTTGGAAATTCTCGAACGCTTTGGATTCATAATACTGTTGATATTTATGCAGATAGGTCTGTTGGATCTTATCTTTCGTCCAGTCATGACTGTTCTGATGTTCCTGCTGTCGCTCTAACATGGCCAAACGAATTTTTAGTGGCGCTCAACCAACTGGTAATGTTCATCTTGGTAACTATCTAGGAGCACTTCGCAACTGGGTGGCGCTGCAACACGAGTATGAAAGCATGTATTGCATCGTTAATCTCCACGCGATTACGGTCCAACAAGATCCAAAGCTACTCGCAGCAAAGACTCGTGACCTCGCCCGTATCTACATCGCGGTGGGAATAGACCCGCAAGTTTCTACCATATTTATCCAATCTGATGTCCCTCAGCATGCAGAGCTGACCTGGGTGCTAAATTGCGTGGCGCGGGTTTCCGAACTAGAGCGAATGACTCAGTACAAGGACAAGGCTCAAAAGCAGGAAGAGAATGTCTCAGTGGGATATTTTGATTATCCAGTATTGATGGCCTCTGACATTCTTCTTTATCAGACTGATCTTGTTCCAGTGGGCGCAGATCAAAAGCAACATCTCGAACTGACCCGAGACATCGCGATTCGGTTTAATCGTGATTATGGTGAAACCTTTCATGTCCCTGAGCCCTACATTCCTAAGCTGGGCGCGCGAATCATGTCGTTATCTGATCCGCTGAAGAAGATGTCGAAGTCTGATGACGATCCAAATGGTTGCGTGATGCTTATGGACGACGACGACACGATTCAACGCAAGTTCAAGCGAGCTGTCACTGATTCCGGTACCGAGATTAGATTCGATCAGACACGTCCTGCCATAAATAACTTGTTGGAGATCTACCATCTCATTACGGGCAAAACTCAGGAAGAAGTTGAAGAACACTTTGCCGGCAAAGGCTACGCGCAATTGAAAGGGCACTTGGCAGACGCAACGATCGAGTTTCTCAAACCGATTCAGCAGCGAGTTAAAGAGATTACTGACGACCAACTCAACCAGATCCTGCAGACGGGTCGCGACAAGGCAGTTGCCATTGCAGCGCTTACTTTGAAGCAAGTCTTCAACAAAATCGGATTGGCTGGAGTAGGGAATTAAGTGGACGAAGAAACACCAGAGACAGTGTTGGAAACAACAGGCCAAGCTAGTGGACAGATCAACGTTGCCGGCGCAATGCCGACGATCGTTTCCGACGATGTGACAGATGATCTCAAGATCCTTCTGGGCGAGTTTGAAGGACCACTCGATCTTCTCCTTCACCTTATTCGACAGGAACAGGTCAGTATCTACGACATTCCTGTAGCGCGGATCACTGACGAGTATCTCCGGTATCTACGTGTAATGCAGGAGTTGGATATAGCTGTTGCTGGCGATTTTTTGGTGATGGCTGCGACCCTGATCGAACTCAAGACCAGGATGCTGCTGCCTCGTGATCCTTTAGCGCCTGCGGACGAACTTGAGGATCCGCGTTTAGATCTTGTGAATCAGTTACTGGAGTATCAAAAGTATAAGGCCGCCGCTGAAATGCTTTGGTCGCGAGCGACGGTTGAGCAAGCAGTGTTTCGCCGCGCCGAACTTGAAACTGATAAAAACAATCCCGAGGTTGCAGTGGGAGTTTTTGATCTGTTGAAGGTGTTCCAGGACATTCTGGCTCGACACAAGGAAGAAGTTTTGCTGGAGATCGAGCGTGAAGAGATATCGATGACGGAGATGCTTGAACGTCTGCGCAACATGGTAATGTCGGCGAGTGAGTTGAATCTGCGTGTATTTTTCGAGCGCGCTAGATCTCGGCGCGAACTGGTCCTGGCTTTCTTATCGGTGCTCGAACTGGTTCGAACAACTGAAATAAAACTATTTCAGCGCGAAACCTTTGGCGATATCGTCGCGCGAGTGGCAGGCTAAAAACAGATGGCAGCAAACGAAGAGATTGAAAATCAGGAAGTTACGGAAAGTCCCGAGGAAGCCGCGCTAAACGAGGAAGCGAGCCGAGAGCTCGCGGCAATGGTCGCTGAGGCCGAATCGATTTCTGGCTCGGAGTCCGAGTCACAAGATGAAGATGAAGGCGGAATCTCAGCGCCTCAGAGCCAGGCAGAGCGCGCCGGAATCGTCGAAGCATTGATCTTCGTTTCAGATGAACCGCTAACCGTGAAGGTTATTGCCGGTGTACTTAAGGAAGACCGTGCTGTTGTTGAGGAGTCAGTGAGGGCGCTCGCCGAGGAGTTTAACGCTCGTAACGGCGGTTTGCAGTTGCGTGAGGTTGCGGGTGGCTGGCAGTTCGCGACTCGTCCCGAGCATCATGAGTATGTGCGCCGGTTGCTGCGGACGCGGCCCAGTGCAAAGCTTACTATTGCATCGTTGGAGACATTGGCTGTGATTGCGTATCGACAACCGGTTACAGTTCCAGAGATTCTTGAAATACGAGGTGTTCAGTCCCCCTCCGCAATCAAGACGTTGCTGGATAAGAAACTGATAGTCGCGAAGGGAAGAAAAGAAACTGTCGGTCGACCGATGATGTATGGAACATCAAAAGATTTTCTCCTTCAGTTTGGACTAAAAGACCTGACTGAACTACCGAGTGTCGAAGACTTTCAAGACTTGAGCGGCGGATCGTGAGCTGTGAATCGTAAATCGTGACTGTTATGGTCGATTTACGTTTTGCCTCTCGTCACGACTCACGAATCACGATTTACGATGGAGCAGCGACTTCAAAAACTCATCGCCGCGGCAGGCATTGCTTCTCGCAGACACGCAGAAGAACTCATCTCATCTGGCAAGGTCTCTGTCAATGGTGCCGTTATAAATGAATTGGGATCCAAAGCCGATCCCGACAAAGACCACATCAAGGTTAACGGCAAGCTCATAAACCCTCAGTTAAAGTCGAAAGAAAAAACCTACGTTCTTCTAAACAAGCCCCGAGGTTACCTGTCGAGTGTTTCCGATCTGGAAGGGCGCCCAGTAGTTGTTGAATTGTTGCCACCCGCGCTGGGAAAGCTTCATCCTGTCGGCCGTTTGGATTTCAATACTGAAGGCTTGCTGATTCTTACCAACGACGGCGATCTAACGAACTTTGTGACTGCTGCCCGTAATCGTGTCGAGAAAGTGTATGAAGCGAAAGTAAAGGGAGTACCCACCGAAGCATCCATTGCGAGGCTGAGGCGAGGCGTGACTCTTGAGGATGGTTCTCGCACCGCTCCGGCCAAAATCGAGTTGCTGCACGAAACAGGCAACAACGCGTGGTACGAGATTAAGCTGCACCAGGGTCGCAATCAGCAGGTGCGGCGGATGTTTGAATTGGTTGGCCATTCAGTCGTAAAGCTTCGGCGAGTGAGAATCGGGTTCCTAACCGACGAGCATCTCAAACCGGGTTACTGGCGGCACATAACTCCTGTGGAAGTGAAGCGGCTAATGAAGCGCGAAGAAAAGCGAAGGCCGCAGCGTCCGGCAGGTTCACGCGCCGTAAGACAACGTTAGAATTGTGATGGAATGTGAGAAATCATTTTGTCCTCCATTAATAGTCGTAAGTATCATCTAAATATCAAAGTCGTTGTTGAGAGTCAGTTATGGAATTTGAATTAACCGAAGAACAGAAACAGATCAAAGCGAGTGTGCGAGAGTTTGCCGAGTCAGAAATTGCACCTCACGTCATGGAATGGGACGAAGAGCAACATTTTCCCATTGAGCTGCAGCCGAAAATGGCCAAACTGGGTTTGCTGGGAGTGATTTTTCCGGAGGAGTATGGTGGCGCCGGAATGGGCTATGTGGAATACGCAACGATCATTGAGGAACTGTCCCGCGTTGATGGCTCGGTGGGCATCTCGGTCGCTGCACACAATTCGCTTTGCTCGAACCATATATATAAGTTCGGTTCCGAAGAGCAGAAACAAAAATTTCTTGTTCCTTTGGCTTCAGGCGAGCGACTTGGCGCCTGGGGGTTGACTGAACCCAGTGCTGGTTCCGATGCGTCTGGAACAAAGTCTACTGCTGTCCGAACCGATGGCGGTTGGACAGTTAACGGTTCGAAGAACTTCATTACGCATGCAATACACGCGGACACTTGCGTTGCGATGGCGGTTACTGATCGGTCGCAACGAAGCAAGGGAATCTCTGCATTCATCTTTGAAAAAGGCATGAATGGTTTCTCGCCGTCAAAGAAAGAGAACAAGCTTGGTTTGCGCGCTTCGGAAACCGCGAGCGTAGTTTTCGAAGATTGTTTCGTTCCAGATGGAAACCTGCTCGGCGAGGAAGGGCAGGGCTTTGTAAACTCGATGGAAGTTCTGGACGGGGGACGAATCTCTATTGCAGCGCTGGCCGTCGGAATAGCCCAGGGTGCATTCGAGTCAGCAGTTCGGTACTCAAAGGAGCGCCAGCAATTTGGCAAACCGATCTCGGAGTTTCAGGCGATTCAATTCAAACTGGCCACGATGGCAACCCAGATTGACGCGGCAAGATTGTTGATGTATCGCGCTGCATGGATGAAGGATCAGGGAAAGAAGACCACAAAAGAATCGTCGATGGCCAAACTGTTTGCCTCTGAAATCAGCGTTGAAGTTTGTGAAGAAGCGATTCAGATTCACGGCGGATACGGTTACACCAAGGACTATCCGGCTGAGAAATACTGGAGAGATTCTAAACTGTGTACTATCGGTGAGGGCACTTCGGAAATTCAACGAATCATCATCGCGCGCGAAGTGTTGCGGCAGCTATAACTCGATCTCTATAAACTTCAGTTCCTTCTGACGGTGATCAGTCACAAATAACAAGAATAGACAACTCAGAAGTTGTTACTGAAATGACCTCTGCAACGAATAGCCTCGCTGAACGGATCACTAATGGTGAGGCTGCGGCCGTCGCAAGAGCGATCTCGAAGATCGAAGACGGATCGGCGGATTCGGCTGCGTTGATGAAGCGGATCTACCAGTTGTCTCGTAAAGGACTGGTCATTGGCATTACGGGCGCGCCAGGAGCCGGCAAATCGTCATTGGTTGACAAGCTTGCACTGTATTACCGAGGGGGCGGTGAACGGGTGGGGATAATTGCGGTCGATCCTTCCAGTCCGTTCTCCGGAGGCGCGATTCTTGGCGATCGAATCCGGATGCAGGCACTGGGGCTCGATAAGGATGTTTTCATTCGCTCGATGGCCACTCGCGGTAACCTGGGAGGACTTGCCAGGTCGACAGTTGACGCGGTAGCGATACTGGATGCCGCCGGGTACTCCAGAATCATTGTAGAGACTGTGGGGGTTGGTCAGGACGAAGTAGAGATCGTAAAAGCAGCAGACGTCTCAGTGGTTGTTTTAGTGCCTGGAATGGGCGACGACATACAGGCCATCAAAGCAGGAATAATGGAAATCGGCGATGTCTTCGTTATCAACAAGGCTGACCGTGATGGCGTATACGCCACCGAGAAGGAGTTGGAATCGCTCCTGTCGTTAGCCGCTCGAGCCGACGCATGGGAACCGCCGATCGTGAAAACGGTAGCAATTGAGAATCAGGGCATTGCTGAACTTGCGGCCGCCATTGAGAGGTTTCGAGAAACACAACGAAGCGAAGAACTGATGTCTGAACGTAGACGAGCGATTGCGCGTTGGCGGATAGTAGAACTGTTACGCGAACGTCTTTTGGCGTCAGTTCTTGAGTCAGAAAATGCCACAGCGGTCCTTGAGCGTTTGGCCGGTGAAGTTGCAACGAAGCAGCGAGATCCTTATTCTGCTGTGGAAGAGATTATGAGGGAAAAGAGTCAGTAGTCAGTGGTTAGCAGTCTGTCGCAGGTGTTGCAGGGCGAGGAAAGTACGACTGATTACAGACAACTGACCATAATTTATGAAGATCGATCACATCGGCATCGCAACCAGACAACTGGATGAAGGGCTCGCACTTTGGCGCGATGCTTTGGGGCTGCCGGTTGATTCGACCGAAGAGATCAGCGAGCAAGGCGTGCGTGTAGCGATGCTTCCAATCGGTGATACTCACGTCGAACTACTGGAGGCCCTCAGTGCTGATTCGTCAGTGGGTAAGTTTATAGCGAAAAGAGGACCCGGAATTCATCACATTGCGGTTCAGGTCGACGACATCACTGCTTCGCTTGCAGATTTGAAAAGCAAGGGAGCGCGCTTGATTGACGAAACACCTCGAATTGGTGCGGGAGGATGCTTGATCGCTTTTGTGCATCCATCTACGACTAATGGCGTACTGCTCGAACTGGTTCAGCATCGATAGTTTATTTTGGAAAGGATAGGAATTTTGAATTCAACTAAAAAAGCGTACATCGCGGCAGCAGTCGCAATAGTCTTCGCAGGCGCCCTTATACTTTGGCAGGTCAAGGCCAGGAATGTTGGACCCGTTGAATTGACGCCGGAAGACATGGCATTGATCGCGGAAGATCAGCCGGCACAAATGCGTTCACGTCTCGCTGCGGATGAAACGGCTCGAAAGGATTTTGCGAAGGACGTCCGCAGGTTATTAGCCGTGGCGGAAGAAGCCCGGGCTCATGGCGTCGACAAGAAGGCTGACATCAAGAGACAGCTCGAGTTTCAGCACGCTCAGGTTCTCGCACAGTCCTACTTTGAACAGCTCGGTGATAAAGGTCCTGATATTCCTGACAAAGACGTTGAGGAGTTCTTCAAGGAACCTGTGAATCAGCAAAAGTTCGATCAAATTATCAGCGACGCCAAAAGCAAGGATCCACAACTGGCAAAGCAGGAGATTCCCAAGGAACAGATGGACATGCTCAAGCAGCGCCTTGGTCGAATCTACATCGCTGAACGAAAAGCAAAAGAACAAGGTCTCGATAAGAAGCCTTCGGTGAAGCTGCAGTCCGTATTGCAAGAGGCGCGAGTTCTCGCACAAACATATGCCGAAGAAAGTTTGAAGGACAAGATGAAAGCGACGGATGCTGAGGTTGATGCTTACCTCGCGAGTCATCCTGAGCTCGACACTGACAAAAAGAAGAAAGCGGAAGCCGAAGATGTTCTGAAGCGACTCCGCGCCGGTGAAGACTTTGCCAAGCTAGCGAAGGAGTACTCAACGGACGGCAGCAAAGACAAAGGTGGCGACCTTGGATGGTTCGGTCACGGAGACATGGTTCCTGAATTCGAGAAAGCTGCCTACGCACTGAAGCCCGGAGAGATTAGCGACATCGTTCAAAGCAAGTTCGGGTACCACATAATCAAACTTGAAGAACGAAAGACAGAAACCAAGGACGGTAAGTCTGAGGAGAAGATACACGCTCGTCATATCCTGTTTGGCGATTCAAACGCCAATCCATTTGCGCCACCACAGTCACCAAGGGATAAAGCGCGAATGGCCATAGAGAAAGAAAAAACTGAGAAGTTGCTCGACGACATCGTTGCGCACTCGCACGTAAAAGTTCCGGATGTTTATGCAGTAAAAATGCCTGCACCGGAACAGCAGCCGCAGGGATTCCCGGGAATGCAACCAGGCCAGGCTCCTCCTGAAGAAGAGCCATCGACGCCGGCGAAACCAAAGGCCGGCACAGCGGAGACGAAGCCTCAGCAGAAAAAACACTAATCAAGCCGATGCAAGTAGGCGACTATCGTGTAGAGATCATTCCAGACACCGAATTCCATCTTGACGGAGGAGCGATGTTTGGAGTGATCCCACGAAATCTCTGGTCAAAGGTCTGTCCGCCCGACGACGAGAATCGCATCCGCATGAACATGAACTGTGTTTTCGTCGATACAGGTAAGGAAAAGATCTTGATTGAAACTGGCATCGGTGAGAAGTGGTCTCCCAAGCAGACGTCAATGTACGGAATTACCAGGGAGCAACCACTTGCCAAAACGCTTGAGCAAAAGACAGGAAGCGGGCCCGAAGACATCAACATAGTCATAAACACGCATCTCCACTTCGATCACGCCGGCGGGAACACTGACGCGAAGAGTCCAGATGTTGTGCTTCCGGCTTTTCCAAACGCTCGTTACTTAGTGTCAAGTGCGGAACTAAAGCACGCAGAGGAACCGAGTGAACGCGACCGTGCGAGCTATTTGCCCGATAACTGGCGTCCACTCAGAAAAACCGGTCAACTCGAAGAGACTGAAGCGAACTATGAAGTTGTTCCCGGGCTGACGATGGAAACGCATCCAGGGCATAACCGTTCAATGCAATGCTGGCGCTTAGATAGAGGCGGGCAAATTGTATTCGGATTTGCTGATTTGATTCCCATGCGTGCGCATGTCAGTCTGCCATGGATTATGGGCTACGACCTCTATCCGGTGGAGACGCTCGAATCCAAGAAGAGGTTATTACCGCAAGCGGTCCATGAGGGTTGGATCGGTCTCCTTTACCACGATCCTGATGCAGCGCTTTTTCGGTTTGTTGAAGATGAAGGGAAAATCGTCCCACGACCTTTCGAGGAGTAACATCACGATCTTATGACAAATGTGAAAATCGGCATCATAGGTGGCAGCGGGCTTTACCAGATGCCCGAGCTTAGCGACGTCGAAGAGATAAAGGTCGACACGCCTTTTGGGAGTCCTTCTGATGCGTTCATAGTTGGCACGCTTGAAGGCGAACGGGTCGCGTTTTTGCCGAGACACGGACGCGGACACAGATTTACTCCTACTGAGGTTCCGTTTCGGGCAAACATCTATGCGATGAAATCGCTTGGTGTGGAGCGCATTTTGTCGGCGTCAGCCGTGGGTTCGTTACAGGAACAGTACGCGCCATTGGACATGGTGATTCCGGATCAGTTCTTCGATCGGACACGAGCTCGAGTCAAAGAGTCGACATTCTTTGGGGAAGGCATTGTGGCGCACGTGTCCTTTGCGCATCCGGTCTGCTCCGCACTAGGTGACGTACTCCAATCGTCATGCGCAGCTGCGGATGTCAAAGTGCATCGAGGTGGCACGTACCTCTGCATGGAAGGTCCGGCGTTTTCGAGTGTGGCGGAGTCCAACGTATATCGATCGTGGGGAATGGACATCATTGGGATGACCAACCTGCAAGAAGCAAAGTTGGCTCGTGAGGCAGAGATTTGCTACGCGACGTTAGCACTGGTTACTGACTACGACTGTTGGCATCCGGGCCACGATGCGGTTAGTGTTGAGACTGTAATCGAGTATCTGAATAAGAACGTCCGCATCGCCCAGATGATCATGCGCGAGTCGATTAAGCGTTTGAAGAATGAAGAACGAACGTGCAAGTGTGGCTCGGCGCTGAAGAATGCGATCTTTACTCCGAAGGATCTGTGGCCTGAGGCGACAACGAAGAAGTTAGACGCTATCATCAAAAAGTACCGATAGAATTCAGTTCAAGAGGTAGGTTATGAGAAGTAAGTTTGGTCTTTTGTCGCTGTTATTTTGTGCGATCTTGCTGAGTGCTCCTGCTGTTTATTGCCAGGGCGGAGTGAAAAGCGGTCCGGACCCGTCAACAATACGCGATCCGGATCTCGAAAAGGATTCTTTGCATAATCTCGAAGTTGCTCGTAACTACTTCAAGTTGAAGAAGGCCTACGTGGCGGCATTAATGCGATTGGAAGAAATAATTGCCGGGAATCCAAACTTTTCGAAAATCGAAGAGGTCTATCTGATGGCCGGTCAGAGCAGCATATGGTTAGCGGATGGCAAGGGAAAGCAAAAGCCGGATCAGTACGTCACGTTGGAAGGCGGGACGAAACACACACTAACCCCCGAGCAGTTTCGCGAAATTGGTCGCGGCTACTTGAGTAAGCTCGTAACGGACTATCCGAATGGAGCTTTTACCAAGCAGGCCGAGGAAGAATTGCGTGCACTCGGCGGCACTGCTTCAAAAGAAGTTAAGCCCTGATACATTACGGACAAGTCAATCAACAAAGAATTCCAAAGCGCTCTTTCAATCTAACTCTCTAAGGCCTGTCAATCTATGTCACTTTTAGTAGTTGGTTCGGTCGCATTCGATGCCGTCGAAACACCATTTGGCAAATGCGAAAAGATGTTGGGAGGTTCTGCTTCACATTTTTCAATCTCAGCAAGTTTCTTCACTGATGTAAGTATTGTTGGCGTCGTTGGCGGTGACTTCACACAGGCCGATGGGGAGGTGTTCAAGAAGCACAATATCGGAACTCACGATTTGGAGAGGATTCCGGAAGGAAAGACATTTCGCTGGGCTGGCCGTTACGAATACGATTTAAATGTCGCCCATACTCTCGATACTCAGTTGAATGTCTTTGCTGATTTCAGGCCGAAACTATCTGAGGAGTCCAAATCGTCTCGACTCCTGTTCCTCGGAAATATTCAACCTGACTTGCAGCGGGAAGTACGCGAGCAGATGCCGAACGCGGAACTTGTTGCGCTCGACACGATGAACCTGTGGATTGAGAACACGCGTGATTCGTTGCTGCGAACAATCAAGGGTGTTGATGTTGTAATTATCAATGATGCCGAGGCTCGTCAGCTCACCGGTATTCCAAACCTGATCAAGGCCGCTCGCGAAATTCTGACTTGGGGGCCGAGGGCGTTGATCGTGAAGCGTGGCGAGTACGGCGCAGCGTTATTCACGCCGGAGAACTATTTTGCAATTCCTGCCTATCCGCTTGAATCAGTGTTTGACCCAACTGGAGCTGGAGACACTTTTGCCGGTGGCTTTATGGGCTATCTGTCCAGTCAGAACGAGTTGGACGAAGCTGCGATGCGACGGGCGATGATCTTCGGTTCGGTAATGGCGTCGTTCAACGTTGAGGAGTTCGGTACGGAACGCGTAAGGCGTTTGACCCACGATGAAATCAACGGACGTTTCCGAACGTTTAAGCAGATGACGAATTTTGACGAGATACCGTTTGAAAGAGCAGTGCAGGCTAGCAAATAGGCTTTGAACTTTGTGCTTTGAGCTTTGTACTTTGCTTTTTCCTGACGCTGATTGTATGTAGGTGCGAAACGAACTAAGAACAAAGTTCAAAGCACAAAATACAAAGCTCAACTTTCCAAGGGAGTCGCCATGTTTTGTCCAGTATGTGAAGCAGAGTACGAAGCTGGTGTAAAACGTTGTCCGGACGACGATGCGCTGTTGGTGGATCGGCTAACAGCTGATAACACCGTACATGACAGCAGCGAGGCCAGGTTGGTGGAAATGTCTAAGATGGGTTCGCCTGCTGAGGCCGAGATGGTAAACGACATCTTTCGCAAGAACGGCATTCGCTCGGTCGTGAAGTCAGGCGGCGCAGATGCGTTTTCGCCACTTTTATCTGCAACATCTGAGGGTGCGGCAATCTTGGTTGACGAGCGCGACTTCGATCGCGCACAAGAGATGTATTCTGCATTCTTTGGCGACGACACCTCACCGTTGACTGGTGGAATACCTGAAGAAGATGAAGAGGAGTAGTGTTCGATAAACCCAGGTTCATCGGACATTAGAATCATGGCTTCTGAAGCAATCGTAGTATTTATGACGGCTGCTAATGGTGAAGAAGCTGCCCGCTTGGCCGACATGCTTGTGGGTTCCCACCTTGCCGCCTGTGTCCAAATCCTTCCTGAAATTGAATCCGTTTACCGTTGGCAGGGAAAGATCGAACGGCAACAGGAAATTCTTCTGTTAGCTAAGTCGACCAGTGACAAGTTTGATGAATTGGAGCGAGAGGTTCGTGCACTTCACAGTTACGAGACTCCGGAGATTGTTGCAGTGTCGTTTGCTGACGTCTCGAAGCCGTATCTCAAGTGGCTAGAGGAATCCGTATCCTAGTCCCACTCAACTTTGCCTCAAAAAGTCATAACGTATGTCATTCGGGATTGCCGCCTGTTGCGGCAAGACTGTTCCACACGACCATAGGTGCTTTGGTTTTTAACTTGTGAGTCGAATCTCGTCAGACACCAGTTTGTCGGCCGTTAACAAACTCTGACTCTGCAAAACGATCTGCACGACTTCCTCTGGCGAGTCTGTGATGTGAAACAGGCGCAGGTCATGCTCGGAGATCTTCCCTTCACGCAAGACTACGTCGCGAATCCAATTCAAGAGTCCCGTCCAGTATTCTGTTCCAAACAAGACGACCGGGAAGTCGCGAATCTTCTTCGTTTGAATGAGCGTTAGCGCCTCGAATAATTCGTCGAATGTGCCGAACCCGCCTGGAAAAATAATAAAACCAAGGCTGTACTTCACGAACATCATCTTGCGCACGAAAAAGTATTTGAAAGTCAGGCTCTTGGTTTGATAGGGGTTGCGTCGCTGTTCTAATGGCAGTTCGATGTTGCACCCGATTGACCGGCCTCCCGCCTCGAAAGCGCCACGATTGGCACCTTCCATGACACCTGGTCCGCCCCCGGTAATTACTGCGAATCCTTCCTTCGCTAGCAACGCAGCGGTTTCCTGCGCCGCTTTGTAGTCAGCGTCTTCGGGTTTGGAACGTGCTGAACCAAAGATGGCTATGCCTCTCGTCAACGAAGCGAGTTCATCGAAACCCTCCACGAACTCACCCATGATCCGGAACACGCGCCACGTATCTGTGTGTGTAAACTCGTCAGGACGCGGACTCTCAAGTAATTGCTCGTCCTGAGTTGAGCCAGGTGAATGTTTCTTGTTTTTGTCGTCAGCCATTTGTTTAGGCACAGACTTCCGGTCTGTCGTAGTTGGAATTGACTTACTTGAGTAGGGGCCAGTGTTTCATGTGTGCAGACACTGACTGGCCATTAAATTCCCATGACGTTGTAGCCACAGTCGACATGGATAACTTCACCTGTAATGCCTGAAGACAATGAGCTGCAGAGAAACAGCGCTGTATTTCCCACTTCCCGCGCTTCCACATTTCGTCTCATCGGAGCACGGGCAGCGTGGTGTTTGAGCATAGTGGTAAAGTCAGAAACGCCGCGAGCGGACAATGTTTGAATTGGTCCGGCACTGATGGCATTGACGCGAATGTTGCGTGGCCCAAGATCATTTGCCAGGTAACGTGTGCTGGCTTCAAGCGCAGCCTTTGCTACCCCCATGACATTGTAGCCGGCTACAACTTTCTCAGCTCCGTAATACGACATACATACGATACTTCCGCCTTCGGTCATCAGTGGCGCCGCTGCGCGTGCAAGTTGTGGCAGCGAATACGCGCTGATTTCAAGTGCAGTTAGGAAAGCGTCGCGGCTCGTGTCGAGGTATTCACCATCGAGAGCTTCACGAGGTGCGAACGCAATACTGTGAATGAGGAAGTCGAGTGTGCCAAACTCTTCTTTGACGCGTTGGAATGTGCTGTCTACATCGGCTTGATTTGCTACGTCGCACGAGAGTAGAAGCGAGCCCGGCATCGAGGCATTAGTCAGGCTCTCCACGTTTTCCTTCAAGCGTTCACCCTGATATGTAAAAGCGAGGCGAGCGCCGGATTCGTGAAGTGCCTGCGCGGTGGCCCAGGCGATTGAACGTTTGTTTGCGACGCCGAAGATGATTCCGTTTTTGTTTTCGAGCATTATCAGCCTTTGCTAGTTTGAATGATGATTTGTTGGGCCGCAGATCTTCGCTGATGCGCAGCGGCAGGCGAGCCGCAACCAAAATCAAATTGTTGTTCGTGGGAAAAAATTCTGTTAAGAAAACCGAAATAAGCCTTCGCTAGGCCGCGGCACTCTCTGGCGCGCTCATTAGTGCTTTGTACTCACCAGTCTCAACCCACTCCAGGATCTCAGCCACACGCCAAACAGGGAATGGATGACTTAGCCCCGAGGTAATCACGTCTGCCCAGAAGCGATCGAGAGCTTTTTCGTCGTAGTTTTTCTGAAAGTCGCGTGCTTGCGCGAGGAACTGATCGTAATCCACGCGCGAAGCGAATGTGCCTCCGCTTAGCTTCATCATCGTTCGGCCGATAATGTTCGGGTCCTGCGTCACGAGCAACGCGGCGCGATCGCAAGACAACTCGGCACGTCGAGCCCAGGCAAGTAAGGCTGCTCTCATCGACATCGTGAGCAACTCCTTAACGATGAACGTGAGCGGAGATGCCAGAACCGCTGTCTTTGCTAGAAATTCAATTAAGCGGGCTGCTGTTAGATAAAGAACATGCTCGGAATGAATGTGTCCTACTTCATGGGCGACAACGGCAAGTACCTCTTCGTCGCTCAACCTCTCGATCAGCTGTGAGTAGAGAACGATCACCGGCCGTTCAACTCCTCCAGTAAAAGCATTCACGATCGGGTTCTGTTGCACAAACAACTCAGGCATATCAACACCGAGCGTTGTACAGGCGATCTGTAGCTTGGCGTAAAGGTCTGGACACTGCGTCGGCGTAACTTTCACCGCACTGGCAGTAAAAATGACCCGGATCGCCGATTCACCCGTGACAGCCAACAGCTTCTTGAGAGCAGAGTCGATTCCAGGTATCGCGCGCAGCGCTGACAATGCTCTTCGATCATCAGGATGGATGTATTGATCCTTGTCGAGATTGGCGAACTTTTTGTGGGGAGCGTCTGAAAGCAACAGGCGGCATCGTCCGCAGCGCGCATCGCCTGCATCAGGTCGAAGTTGGTTTCGTTGCCCGCAGTACCGGCAGCGGATAAAAGCGTTGGCGTCCTTGGTAATGTCCTGATTTTCAGCCATGATGAAATCCGTTAACTAACCAGGTTGAGTATCAGCGAATCGTGATTCTCAGACAAGTCAAAAGCAAGGTGGTCACTGGGTTGTCACCTTTAAATGTAAATAGTATTGCCGAGGTTTGAAGTAGAACGTCGCATGCTCGCTCCTTAGTGTTTGAAGTGACGTATGCCAGTAAACACCATTGCCAAGCCATGCTCGTTCGCCGCCGCAACGACTTCGTCGTCGCGCACTGAACCCCCCGGTTGTATGACCGCAGTAATTCCATGTTTGGCTGCTTCATCAATTCCATCACGAAACGGAAAGAAAGCATCTGAAGCTAGCACAGACCCTGCGACAGGAAGTTGCGCGCGCATCGCTCCGATCTTGACGGAATCAACGCGAGACATTTGACCTGCGCCAACGCCAACGGTTTGATCTTTTCTCGCATAGACGATTGCGTTCGACTTGGTGTGTTTACAAACCGTCCAAGCGAACATTAAAGCTTCAGTTTCCTCGTCTGAGGGCGGTCTCGTCGTAACGACTTTCAAATCTTCATTCCTTAATTGATGAAGGTCCTGGGTCTGAATCAACATCCCGCCACTGATCTGTCTATATTCGAGCGTGTTCGACGATTTTACAGAAGGCATTCGCAGGACGCGAAGGTTCTTCTTTGCCTGGAGGATCTCGAGTGCTTCTGGACTATAGTCGGGCGCAATCACGACCTCAGTGAATATCTTGGCTAATTCTTGGGCTGCTTCTGCGTAGACGGGTTCGTTGAAGGCTACGATTCCTCCGAAAGCGGAAATAGGATCAGTTGCTAATGCGCGTCTGTAAGCTTCCGAGGTTGATGCGCCGAGGCCAACTCCAGCCGGGTTTGTATGTTTAATGATTGCGCAAGCGGTTTCTTCAAAATCCGAGACGAGCTGCCACGCTGCATCGGCGTCGATGTAGTTATTGAATGACATCTCTTTGCCCCACAGAACTGAGGCGTTGCCGAGGCCGCTCTCGAGTGAGGTTAGGTAAAGAGCGGCAACTTGGTGCGGGTTCTCGCCATATCGTAGATCTTTCGCTTTGCTGATGGACCAACCCGCGCCACTTGGAAACGAACCGTGATACGTTTCTAAACTAAAGTCTGCGTTCATATCTAGCGGCGTTTCTGAGTTGATGTTCGTATCTTTTGCGATGGTCTCCATGGTAAACATGGTGATAGCGCCTCCCTCATTGGGTGGTGGGTAACCCGAAAGGTAAGCACTGACAACTGCGTCGTAGGTTGCGGTTTCTTGAAAAGCATCGCTTGCGAGTTGTCTTCTTGTAATGCCCGATAGTGCGCCGTCGTATTTTTTGAGTTCGTTAATGATCTTATCGTAGTTACTTGAAGATATGACGACGGCGACATCCTGTGCATTTTTTGCAGCGGAGCGAATCATCGCCGGTCCACCAATATCGATTTGCTCGATCGCTTCCTCTCTTGTTACTCCATCACGTCTTATCGTTTCAGCAAACGGGTACAGATTCACCACAACCATATCGATTGGCTGAATATGGTGTTCTGACATAGCAGCTACATGTTCGGGATTGTCACGAAGCGCCAGCAAGCCTCCATGAACGCGTGGGTGCAGGGTCTTTACTCGCCCATCCATCATCTCTGGAAATCCAGTGATGTCCGAAATGTCGATCACTTGCAGTCCAGCTTCTCGCAAGGTTTTGGCGGTACCGCCAGTGCTGATGATTTCGACACCAAACTCCTTCAATGCGCGCACAAAATCGATGATGCCCGTCTTGTCTGAAACGCTTACTACAGCCCGTTTGATTTTACGAAGCTTAAGCTCGTCTTCTTGAGTCATTAGTTCTTCGGTCTCCTATGATTTATTGGTCGGTTTTTCTGGCGGACAGTTTTATAGAGAAATTGTGCGTACGCGAAAATCCGTATTGAGCTACCGAGTATTCGACGTCGTGCTTCCTGATTGAAATCGCAACTTTGTGAGAGCGATCATCGCGGGCCTTTTCGCTCACATAGAAACCCACGACATACTGACTTCTTAGATCTTCCTCGATTGCTCTAAACACAGAGCTCAGATCCTGGTTCTGCATTGGTTGAAGTGCGCTCTTTGCATTGGCCGTCAGGAAGTATTTGCCACCAGTCTTTTCCGCCAACTCTTTGAATCCTTTGCTTGGTCCACGCACTGCGAGATGACCGTTTACAGGAGTGAACAACGGAATCTGAATTGTATAGAAAGAAACGTTGCTATTCTGAGCCGCTGTAATGATAGCCGAAGGCTGAATAATACTTATGTTGTCGAGGCCATCGCTGATGAGAATTATTATTCGCCGCTCTGCAGGATCGCGGGGTGCATCTGCAAACATTTTGAGCGCCGCATACGCGCCATCAAAAAGTGCGGTTCTACTGTCATGACGAACACCAAAGTCGAAAGCCGATCGTGCAGCTGAACTGTCGTTTCCTAGCGGGACTACGATAACAGGTCGCTCGGAAAATCGTAGTACTGCAACCCTTGAATTCTTGCCAAAGCGTTCGAAAAGATTAAGGGCGGCGTCACGTTGTTGAGCGAGTATTTCTCGAAGGCTTCCTGATTCATCCAGAGCAAACACTAGCGTAACGCGGTCAGCGCCGGCGGAGAAGTAAGAGCCGGTAGTGATCTGGTCTGGGTCTTTGAGTTGAAAATCGTCGGCAGTTAATTGGATTGATGTAACGCCATCGTGAGTTCGCACTCGGATCGGGAAAAGTGAGAGGTCCGTACTGACACGAACCACCTCGTCTGCGTTGGGTTCTTGAGCTTTGATAGCTGATTTTGGAATGGAACCGACGGCGAGCAGCAACGCAAAACAACTGAGCAGCAAGCGAAGCGTCGACGGCAAGAAACGAAAGCGAATCGCAACTACTGGTAAGAGCATCAACCGTTCGGTTACAGGAAGAATCGACCGAAGAAGAGGATGCTTAGAATCACGATGATTGTAATGACGATAATCTTGACCAGACTCATGGCTAAATCCTTTGTGTTTGCGGGGCCAAGAGCAAAAACTCGACTGTTTCAACGAGCCGTATTCTAGAAGCGCTATTAATTGCCTGTCAATTCAACGCCCAATCTAAGACGATCTGACAGGTTTACGTCGGTAGTTTAAGTAGAGTTCCATTCTTCTTTAGTTGAGCGAGCAAAAAAGAGGCGCGATCCTTGAAGAAGGATGGCGCCTCTTTGGTAATAGAGGGATGCTTAGAAGGTTATTCCGATTTGCCCTTGAAAGGCGCGTGGCGTCACGAAGTGAGTGCCACTGAAAGTCGACTGGAAGTTGTAAAGAGCGTCCTTATTAGTCAGGTTGATGACCGTGAATCGCAGCGTGACTTTTGTGCCTTCCGATCGGAAGAGATTGTCGGTACCGGCACTGAAATCAAAAAGGTGTCGAGGAGCAATTCTTGGCGGGTTTGTATCATCATTTGCGGTGCCATCTGCAGGAATATTGACACGCAGGGCGCCCCGGTTTGTGTCGGAGCACGAAATAATAGGCTGTGTTGGGGATGCGAAAACGCTGCCACAGAAAAGGCCAATCTGAGCTTGCTGATCCCCACTAAATGTTAAGGCGGTATCGAAATCAGGTACTGCTCCAGAGACTAGTCCGCTGTCGTATCGCCAAGTGAATGCCAGATACGGAGCCAATTTTTTCCAATGTTGGAACTCATACTGAACCTGTGTGGTTTGTTGAAATGCCTGGTCGTGGTCAATTCGGAAAACACCGCTTGGAAGATCGGAATTGAAAAATAACCCGCCGCTCTCGGGGGGGAAGTAGCGCGCACGTGTATGACCGGCGACCATAAAGGCGGATAGCCCTTTATAGTTTGTAAGATTGACTCGAGCGCTGACCCCATCAATCTTCGATTGCTGCCATGAGATTGGAAATACCACGGACGTGTTGAAGAGGACATTGAAGTCGTACGCGTTTGTCGTTCGCTTGTTGAAGTAATCGCCATCAAAGATTACATGTTTTCCCAGGGCTTGTTGGAAACCGACGTTGAATTGATTGCGTCGACCCGGCAAAAGGGGAAGATTGCTGGTATCGCCAAAGATGCCATTGGCTAGCCCACCGGCTCCAGTAGTACTTGAAAGAATTAGGTTCTCGTTGTAGGGAGTTTCGAAATTGCGAGTGTAAGAGCCTCGCAGGATTGTGCTTGTGCGTTTGACCAGATAGGAAACACCTAGGCGCGGTTGGAACAATTTGTCATGCGTGATCCCGTTGTAGTTATCGAAACGCAGACCCAACGAGAACGTCGCATTTCCCCAGGTTATGTTGTCTTGCGCAAAGAGTGCTTCCTGCTTGATGTCTGTGTGACCGTGAAAAACAAAAGGACTTCCTCCACGCGTAAGGTCAAACGCTAAGAGGCCAGGTAAGAAGGCCTCGCTCTCCGGATCATTAAAATTAGGATCAGTAATGCCAAACTCAAAGCCCTCAGTAAGGAAAGTGTGCGAGAACTGCACACCGAACTTCGCATTGTGCCTTCCCTTAACGTAAGACAGATCAGTCTTGATCCCTACGTTATTCAGTCGGCGCGATTCTCCAAAAGTGATTGGCTGATCCGAGAAAGGATTGGGACTGGCGGAGTATTTGACGTTGTCGAGTCGGTAGTAAGGATTAACCGTCAATACCGTCGTAGGGCTAAAGATGTGAACGAACCCCGGCGCCAGATTAATAGTATGAACCAGTTGTCCCTGGTCCTGGCCGAAGGTCTGTTGGTCAAACTGATTTGGTGTCTCGAAGTTATTTCGGGCCAGGAACAGGTTTAGGTGAAACGTGTCACGTGGATTTGGACTGTAATCAAGTCTGTCAAAAATGCTCCCTGCAGTACCTCGATCATGTAAGACGGTAAACTCAGGTGCATCAAGAAAGCGACCTGAACGCTCAAAGTTGAAGGCGACAAAGTTTCCCCCTTTGGCATTTCCGTAAGCTAACGCCCCATCTTCATGAGTCGTTCCAAACGTTCCATAGAGAGCGTTGAAGCTTCCCGTGGGTTTTCTTTGGTTGAGACCTGAGCGGGTAATGGCGTTAACAATGAGACTTGTTTTGTCTCCATATTCTGCTGGGGTAGCGCCGGTGATGACCTCCATTGATTGAATGATGTTTACTGGAATCTGCGTCGAAAAGAACTTGCTCTGTTGGTCCGAAATTGGTTGGTTATCGAGCGAAATATTTGATTCGAAGTGATCACCTAAAGGATGAAAGCCTCCGTTTGAGTCGGCGGCGACACCCGGTGCGGCTAGAGTGACAGCGGTACTCAATCCGCTCCCCGGATCTCTCACCGGTAACCT
>DATEXA010000536.1:0-6504 GCA_035257465.1 Pyrinomonadaceae bacterium
GGAGTTGAACATCGCGTTGACATCACATCCATCGCCGCAGTGTCCGCAGTAGTGACACTTTTGGCGGCCCTTCATGAAGGTTTTAGGTTTGGCGGTAAGCATTGCAACGCGCATTGAGATTGCGCGACGTCCAGTCTTCTCCGCGCCCTTCCGCAAGAGATGTTCACCACAGGTCATCGGCATCGGCGGCATGTACTTGCCATCGGGAACATGTGCGAGACCGTCGTTGTTTCCGCTTACGCCGATGAATTCCTCGGCACGATCGTAGTAAGGCGCAAGTTCAGCGTAGCTAATTGGCCAATCATCACCGAACCCATCATGAGTTGCCGCTTTGAAATCGAGATCAGATAAACGCCAGCTCAGTCGTCCCCAGTGGAGTGTTTTTCCACCCATGATCCGCGCTCGAACCCACATGAATGGCTTACCTGGTTCAGTTGTGTAGGGATTTTCGGAGTCTTTAACGTAGAAGTGACGGCTGTAATACGACGCGGTGTCCTGCATCCACTGTTCTTGCTGCTTCCAGCCGGGCGGGCCGAATCCGCGATACATCATTTGATACGGCCATGTATGAGTGGAGAAGTCGCGTTGCGGATTGACTGGCGGTCCCGCTTCGAGGACCAGCACCTCAAAACCGCGCTCGGTCAACTCTTTCGCGGCCATTCCCCCCGAAGCGCCCGAGCCAATGATCAGTGCATCGTATTTCTTTGCCGATCTCAAAGGCAGTCTCCGCCGAACTGGATGTTGGATTGCTGAATGAAGTGCTAGAAGGCCGCACCATAACACACGCCGAAAACGAGGAGCAATATTTTTAGTTAAGGCGTCGTATTGACTTTTCGATCCACTGATCGGAATAATCGCGCCCGTCACATTGTTAATCGTTCAAAAACTGAAATCTGTACGAGAGACCAGGATGTCTAACGACGAAACTATTAGTCGCAGAACTGCATTGAAGATCCTCGGCGTGGGTGTTGGCGTGGCAAGTGCGCCGAATGTCTTCGCTCAGCATCCTCATCCCCACACTGGCGTAGAAATGGTGTCGCCGGTCGATGAGCAGCCAACAGGTAAACTTCATTTCTTTACACCCGCGGAGTTGACGTCGATTACCTTGATGAGCGATCTGATAATTCCAGCAGATGAGCAATCTCCGGGTGCAAAGGATGCAGCTGTTCCTGCCTTCGTCGATCTGATGGTGAGTGAGTCATCGGTCGAGACGAAAAACCTCTGGCGCAACGGTCTCGCGGCAATCGACCAACTTTGCAAGAACGAATTCGGTAAAACGTTCAATACTTTAACGTCCGAGCAACAACTAGCAGTTCTGAAATTGATCAGCAGGAACGAATACCAACCCAGAAAAATCGAAGAGCGCTTCTTCGTCGCGATAAAGGGTTTGACGGTTGACGGGTACTACACTTCAGAGTTGGGGATTCACCAGGAACTCCGATACAAAGGCAACGCCTACCTCAAAGATTTTGCCGGTTGCACTCATCCTGAACACACGAGTTAAGAAGAGTTTGAGACTGAACAATGAGCGCCGCAACGCCATTGAAGCCGTGGTGCAAACCTCAACTGAAAACTCGACGACAAGTGCGATTGCGACTAGTGCTTCGCTGTCGATGAGAGCTTCGGCGGTGGAGTCTCGCAGTGTACCTGGCAAGTTTTTGCTGGCGGTAGTTACAACATCAATCCGAAGGACTGGCGTTATTGAAATCCATTAATTGACCAGCCCTTCTTCGTATTCTTCACGATCAGGACAACCACTTTGTAAGAAAGTCCGGGTGAATCTTCCAGGCGAAAAGACCGGCTAGACCCATGACAATTCCGAAGAGCGTTGGAACCATTGCCAAAATGAAGAGCCAACGCTTCTGAGTCAAGGCGGTCATCGCCAAGAGCGAGATTGCCAGTGCCAGCATGGCATCTGATAGATCGAACTGGTCATCGTGGAAATTGAGTTCGTTGTAGGTCTTATCAGCTTGTTCGGCGTCAACTTGCTGACCTTTCTTTTTCTCCGCTTCCTCCCTCGCGACGGCTTGGAAAACCTTGATCTGTTCCTGAATGGCCGCTTGGGCCGATGAGGGAGCGGACGTCGCTTGGACTGTCAGCTGGGCGACCGTTGCTTTGGCAAGGTCTTCACGAATATTGCGCGCCTGATACCACGAATAGTCATCGATTTTATTCGCCTGAGCCTGCTGCATCGCCTGAACGATGTTGTCGTCTTTAACTTTACAGATGCCCAAAAATGTTGCTAACAACGCAACCGATATGGCCACTAGTGTGTTCAATTGATTCCTGGATTTTTGTGCGGCAGCTACATCTCCAGTTTCTTTCTTCCCATCATCTTCGTTGAGAAACTGCATCGGATCTGGGTCCACGCGCTTCCTCCCTTCCAGCGAAGTCAGATTATCGTAATCAGATTGAGGGCGATCATCTTTCTACTCATTTCACCGTCCCTTTCTTCAATCGCTCTTCGTGGTGCACTCATCAACAACGATTCGATCTAACAAGAACCATCTTGGGCTATGACAATCAGCTCTCAGCGTCAAAATTTGTTTGCTGCTCGCGATTTAAAAAAAAAGCGCCTTGGAATGCTTATTGCCATATGTGCTCTAGTGCAAACAAGTTGGCAGTTATCGACCTGCTACCTTGATCCGATTCCCGTAGCAATTGGTATACGGGGGTGAACTGAGTGGTGAATTGGAGCAGACAGGTCTGACTTTCAGGCTTTCATTATCTGTCTTTTAATCAAGCAGTTCACCCGTTCATTAGTCTTTATTGCAAAGGGGCGCTGTATGCTAACCCGGACAGGTTCTTTAGATTTACCCAAAATTACAACCGCTATCGTCGATACTGACCTCGCGCTAAAACACAGAATTGAAACCCTCGCAGCTTTGGCGACCGCCCTTATGGCGGAGGTCGATCGACTGCGTGCGGAGGTATCGCCTGGGAAGAAATACCAACAAAATCACAATTTAGAGACAGATCATAGACAAGGATCGGTCAATGATGAAAGCATCGATTTCTATCGGGAGATCGAGTTGTACGAGATTGAATTAATCAAGAGGGCGCTTCACCGTGTGCGTGGATGTCAGCGGCGCGCGGCCGAGTTGCTAGGTCTGAATCCGACCACGTTAAATGCAAAGATAAAGCATTTTGGCACTTGCGGATTCGATTTAACGGTATTCTTTCGAAACAAAGGCGATCGTCCAGGCGGTTGAAAAAGCACGGAACATAGGCGATGGCGGCGCGTGTGTACAAAACTTGATGGGGCATTTTTGCCAAATGAGACATTTTTGCAGATTTCCGAGTTCTTGGATTAAATCCCAAAGGCTTGGATGAGAGCACAAAAAACTTACTTCGAAGTGTCGTACTTGTTTCAATGGGATTCACCACGGTCTCGATAGAAGTTCGGTAAAGAAGTATGAGACCTTATTCAGAAGACATACGTCTTCGCGTAATCCATTCTTATGAGAATCATGAGGGCTCTCAACGCCAGATCGCCGAGCGGTTTCAAGTCAGCCTAAGCTTTGTTCGCGACCTCCTCAGAAGATTTCGTCAAACCGGGAGCATTGCGCCGAAGGAATATCGCGGGCGAACCGCTACGAAAATTGATGACGAGAGCCTCCAGCTTCTTCTTCGTTGTCTTGATCAAGATCCGAGCCTGCCGCTTTCTTACCTCTGCGCGCGTTTGGTCCAGGAGAGGCAGCTCAGAATAAGTCGCGCAACCTTGTGGCGGACTATTCAAAAGCTTCGGAAAATAAAAACTCCAACTGAAGGGCGCCCCGAATTTAAGAGAACAGTTGGGCGTGGCGCATCCATGTGAAATGCTCTCGCGGCGTTAGTCTTTTCATCAAAATGGCATCCTCATTGCGTTCCACGACCATGGCTCCATAGGCAGAGTGAGAACGTTGGAGTGCTGGGCAAGGACTAGTTCTCCAACGCCATTCTCGAATTAGCTGCCATCATCCAGTTGAATGTAATTACGCAGATGCTCAGTCAATGAGACCGGGCTTGGGTCGTAGTCTGCAGCGAAGAATTCATGACCGTCACGGAGGAAAGGGGAAGGGGAAGACGATGAAAACATTCACTCTTATGTTGCTCTCATTCGTGTGCCTATGTTTAACGTTTTCGGCAATAGTTGCGCAAGATATTCAAACGAGGGGTTCTATCAACGGAGAAGTGAAGGACAAGAATGGTGCGGCCATAGTTGGAGCTGCAGTCAAAGTCACGGGACAAACAGGCGAGCGGACGGCGACAACGAACGAACAGGGATTGTTCTCCGTTGAGAATCTCGTTCCCGGAAATTATTCGGTTCGAGTTGAGAGTCAAAATTTCAAGTCGGCTGAAGTGACAAGCGTCACCGTGTTTGTAGGAAAAGCTTCGAATGTCAACGTCGTCCTTGAGACGGGAGCGATCTCGGAAACCGTGACGGTGACCGCCGGCGAAGTGATCGATCAGGCAAGCATAGCTGTGGGTTCAAACCTGAACGATCAGTTGTTTCAAAACATTCCTGTACAGAGGAGTGTTTCCAGTCTTTTCTATCTTGCACCCGGTGCCACCGACAGTCTTGGTGGAGGAAAAGACAATCCTTCAATATCCGGTGGATCAGCGCTTGACAACCTTTACGTTGCAGACGGCGTGAACATTACCGATTCGGCTTTTGGAGGTCTCGGCACGTTCACTCGTTCATACGGCTCGCTCGGAACAGGCATCAATACTTCGTTCATCAAGGAAGTGCAGGTTAAGACCGCCGGCTTTGAGCCGCAGTATGGGCAATCGGAGGGTGGCATAATACAGATCGTTACCCAATCGGGCGGTAATGAGTTTCATGGTGCCCTCTATGGCTATGCCCGTCCAAACGCGTTTGAGGCTACACGCAAACAGCGTGATGACTTTGCTGTGAACAAGGTTGGAGAAATCCTTGCGTCGGAAAACTATGACGCCGGGTTTGATCTCGGTGGTCCAATCTTGAAGGACAAGCTCTTCTTCTTTGGATCCTTTAATCCAACGATTCGTCGAGACATTGGTCAAGGCGCGCAGGGATCCGGGTTACTCACCCTTCTTGGTGACCAGGCACAGCGCTACCGTACGCTGAACTATGCAGGCAAGGTCGACTGGAACATCAACTCAAACAACACTCTGGCTTTCTCTCTGTTCGGTGATCCGTCAAAGACCAATGTCTCGTCTTTCAGAAGCTTGAACATCGATAACACGACGGCAATGAGCGAACTAGATTACGGTACGCGGAATCTCGCAGTGCGCTATAACGGCACATTCGGCGCCAGGACCGAACTCAGCGCTTCGTTCAGCCGTGGAGATAACCACTTCGACGAAACTGGGTTCGCCAACTTCAACAACATTTTGGATCGCACCCAACCGGCGCGCGGCAACTTTACCTCAATCGGTCTGGGCTTTGTCGAGCCTACCAAAGGCAAGACATATCGTACGGCGATTGACGCCACGCATTTGCTCCATTTTTTTGGCAGCCATAATGTAGCGGTTGGATATCAGTATCAACGTGCCTACTACTCCGGAAACCGAGATCGCAGCGGTCCGAAGTTTACGATTCCATCCCAGAATGCCACCGGTGTCTCGCTTGCGGATATTGTTGGACCATCTGGAGCTGCTCAAGCGGCCGGACAAACAATGAACGCGGCTTTCTCATTGCGCGTAAACAATGCCTGCGTACTATGTCCTACGCTTAACATACCGGGCGTTGGACCAAGCAAGGTACTCCTGAGGGTTGATCGTGCAGAGTTCGGTCAACCGATTTTCGATACCTACAGCAACTACAATGCTGCTTATGTTCAAGACACCTGGCGCATCAACAAATACATCACCGGTCTATTGGGGCCTTCGGACAGAACAGGAGAGTCTGATTGGCAACCCTGGCAGTACAGGAAACCGCATCGGTTATAGCTTCACTGGCCAGTGGGCACCGCGACTTGGCGTAACCGTCGATCCGTTTGGCAGGGGCAACACAAAGGTCTCCTACAGCTTTGGGCGGTTCTTCGAATATTTACCTCTGGATTTGGCAGAGCGGTCGCTATCGTCTGAAAAGGATTTTACACTTGCGCGTTTTATTCCCCAGTTCCACGTGGATGCAGCGGGGAATCGCATTGCGGACCTTAATGAGTTTGGCGTCGTAATCCCGGTAATTGACGCGGCGCACTTCGTTACCAATACACCGGGTGCAGGCGGTACAGGTCAAGCTACGGTCTCGGCGCAGGATCCCAGTAACCCAATCCTGCCCGGAACTAAGCTTGGCTTCGCTCAGGAACACGTCGTTGGCTTTGAACAACAACTGCCGCGCAACTTCGTACTCTCAGTTCGGTATCAGGATCGACGCCTGAAACGAATTGTTGAAGACGCCGCCGTCGTATCGCCCGAGGCCGCGAGCTTCTTCGGGCAGACTTACTTTATCGGAAATATCAACAGTAAGGTTGACGCCGCAGTAAATCCTATTTCGCATGTTTTTACGCCGACGTTCAATTTGGCGGGTGATATCAC
>DATEXA010000537.1:0-5091 GCA_035257465.1 Pyrinomonadaceae bacterium
GAGTAATTGGACCAAGTAGCAATGTGCGGCGAGATCACCTCGTGTGAACTGAAACTGTCAAACGTTTCTTACAGAGCCGCCAGCCAAACGGAGTTTTTGGCAGCGACAGGTCGATCTGAAGTGCCTAAGATGCTTCGGGACGTTCTTGGTCCAGACTCGCCGCTCATTCCAATTGTAACCAGCTATATTGTTGTGGAATCCAAACCATCAAGCACTTGAGCGAGAAATTCAAAAGCATGCTTTTCGGTTTCATACAAGCACCGAGCAAAACATCAATCGAGTACACGGCATGAATCTTCCAGTTCGAGCGTCGAAGTGGATCTTTGTATAAACCTCGACATTGGTCATGGTCCTCATGGACCAAAGCGTCGACGGTATTCTGCGGATCTAGTGAAAGCTTTGACCATTTCCGCATTCTGGGAGTTGCCGTTGAACTGGACGAGTTTTGTTAACCAGAAATTGTAACCGTCAAAGTTCAAGCTTGGTTCCGGCGCATCGTTTGGATTTCGACGCAGGTAGCCAAAGTACTGCATTAACACAAAGGCGCGGTTGAATTCCTGCTGAGTCAACAGAGGGTTTTCCGCCACGTCGCGCAAAACCCGCGCTCGAGCGGCAACATCATTCGTCGTTAGTGCCGAATTGAACTCGTTGGCTGCGTTGGTCCAATCATTGAACAATGGTGTGATCCCCGCATTGGAGAAAAGTCTGTCCACAAATTGATCTGGTGTGAGGGATGTCGGATAAGCCTCCGTAAAGCGCGGGCGCTGCACAAACTCTAATAAAAATGCCTGCTTGTTGTTTTCAAGAGTCTGTTCCCAGCCACTGTGGTTGACGATGACATCCTGCCCGATCTTCTGTGTATCAGGTAGAAATTCGCTGAACTTGAGGGGCACTGGCATGTTCGGCAAATTCCCGTATGACGCTTTGTAGAGGCGATATACCAGATAGCCCGTTTGCTGAAATTCTATCGAAAGAAAGTAAGCCGCACTGACGTTGATGCGTTTAACGTCGGTGCACTGTTGATCAAAGCCGCACGAGGTAATCTCGTTGGTCCAGAAGGAGAGCCCTTCTGTGTCCGGCTCACGATTAAGAAAATCCAGGTAATGTTGGCGAACGAAGAACTCAGCGCTGTCAATCGAGTTGGAACCCGCCGTTGGGGCAATCGTCACGTCCTGCATTCGGATCGTATATGGGCCGGAGCTACTGGCATCCTTTTCGGCGGAGTCAATGAACAGGTGAAGGGGAACATTCAAGGGGAGAGAATTGATTTCGAAGGTACCGAGCGTTGCCGTACTATTACCAGTGATCCAGCGGCTATCGTTCACCACCAAATCGTTGGACACTTCCTTCCCCGTGCCGGCCGGGCAGCCTCCACCGCTTGTGCCCTGTAAAATATAAATCATAGGTTTGTACGTTCCGGATGAGGTCGATACTTCTATCTTAGGACTTGAACCGCGACCAGTAAGAGTAAACGAGTAAATATGGTCCGGCCCGTGCGCATTGTAACTATAGTAAAAGTAAAAAGGGCTTTGCACGAGCGTAACCGTATCATTCGCACCCGTCGTATCACCGGAATCAACAAAAGGCACCAAGCTTGTATAGTTTCCTCCAGGTATTGGACGGCCGGGGCAATCGTCGTTTCCGACTTGCATCGCCAGCATATTGAAGCCGGAGACTTGATGAGGCAGACGAAAGCTGCTTTGTCGTTTCAACAATTCGGGCGTGCTGCTCATCTTCAGCCTGTGAGCACGCTTCGCGCCCAGTTCTACTACAGTCGTTTCTGATTTTTTCGTTCCGTCCGCCTGCGCGGTTGGCATTTGTGAAGTCAAAAGCGCCGGGACTGAGGCGAGAATTGAGCAATAGCCCAATCGTTGACGCCAGTGTTTGATTCCCGCGAGTGAGGTTTCTTGCTCTGACAAAGAATCAGCATTTCCAAGAACAGTCAATCGCGTCAAGTTTGCTATGTTGACCTTCATTTCCTTACCTCCTTAAATCACAATCCTATCCGAGTGAAATCGGTGGATGGGTAATACCTTACGAGTCGGCGTACCTGGTTCTTTTGCCGATCGCAAAGTCCGGATTCGCCTCTTCCTGTTACTCCTTTGTTGAAACGTATCTTGCGTCCTTCACTTTCGATTTCTGCAATTCTCTGTTCGAGACCTCGCCGCGATGCTCCGAGACCGTAAAACTCGAGCACCTTTAAGACGCTCGCAGGTTTGTCTCTCACAAGGTCTTCGTAACTGAGCCAGTGCACTTCGACACGCTTCTGCTTTTCTGCGAGGTCCCACGATGCAGTGAATTGGAAATACCAGGGAATTACATTTTCAATGAGCAGATCGATTTTCGTTTCTTCATCTAGTGCTTGCCAATCGGCACGGAAATAGGAACTGTGAAACGCTCCCTTGTTATAGAAGTCAAGCAGGCTCATTACAGAATCGAAGATATTCCGTACGAGCACCACTGGACGTATCGCAAAGGCTTGCATGAGGTGCACGTTTGCGTCTGATGCCCGGCAATGCTGTTGCGTTACCGTATCGAGATGAGCTGACTCGAGTAACGTAGGCAGGTAGATCTCGTGTTCACTTTGACCGGCCGCATAAACGGTAAAGAGATCGCGGTACCCAGTTATGTTCACAAGCAGGTTCTTCAGAAATGTGGAGGCACTTTTCGGAACGCAGGCAATAAACAGGTGACGGCCAAGCTGCTCTGACGATATCTCGCTCGTAAAGTCCGAAAGCTCGGCGCGCTGCCCTGTTGCCGCGAGCGAATTCGTAAGATTAACGTGTGAACCTGGGCTTGGATAGACGGAGATAGCTTTTCTGCAGCACAAGAGACTTGCTTCATTTAGGTTGTGTTGGAAGAAAACGATCCCGAGGTTTTGGAAGATACCTGCAAACTTAGCAATGAACGAGGGATCGTCAGACATCTCACCTCGTATCTCCAAACTCAGAGCGGCGTGCAAAAAATCGAGCGCTAGTGATTTCTCGTCTCTCTTTAGGAGTTTTTCAATGAGGAGTTTGTAGCTTAGCAGTAGGTTATGAACCAGGTGGTCGTAAAACGGTTGGTCCACTGTCAATTTTTGCAGCGCACTTTGAAACAGTGTGACTGCCATGTCGGCGTTGTTGTGTGTTAGGGCTTTACTACCTAAATCAACCTCATCCTGCAATATGCTATATAGATTTGCACTCAAATGCGCGACATCAATTGTCTGGTTTGATTGCCGAATGCTATGAGGTCTTGAGTCTAATAGTGCTAATTCTTGCATTGCACTCTCCTTCTCTTCTTGCAAAAGGAGCCATCTGCTTTCCTGACGAGGTAGCGATGTGGGCCCTTTCGTCCTTCATTCGAGCCTCGGATTGGACTGGCCGAGAGTGATTTACTGATGGGTCTGAATCGGCAAGGTCAGTTATCTGAGATTGTGTGAGTCTTTACCACTTCAAATCACTCGATCTGGTTTCTTCCATCGCAATTTCGATGCCCGAGTCTTCTTCACTAGCAAATTGCAGCGCTCGGGTCAGATGTCTCGGTTTGCAAGGATCTTTACCTCCGAAGACTAAGCACAAACAGATAGTAGAGTGTCCACTCATGTAGACCATTCTGCTTTTGCCAACTATTACCGCGTGAAATCACGCCAGTACCTCTAACGCTATTGGATTCTTAAGGTGTCGATTCCCTTCAATTGAATAAACTTGGGGCGGCGCATCTGATTGATGAGTCGTCGATTCAGCGCGCAAACCGTTGCCTGTATTCGGTGGAGGTGATGAACGCTTTGACCATTTCGGCTTGCGTGAAGTCGCCGCCGAACTGATCAAGTTTGGTTAACCAGAATTGATAGCCCGAATAATTAGAGTCGGGCGCACTATCCGGGTCGCGGTGCAAGTACCCGAAGTACTGCATCAGCACGAAGGCACGGTTCTTCTCGCTGCGATCGAACAACGAATTCTCAGCAACCTTCATAAGCACGTTGGCGCGGCCAACCGCAGTCTGGTTCGCTGACAACTCAGCCACGAGAGCGTTTGTCTCGTCCTGTGTGAGGAGGCTGCCAGTGTTGAGGTTGAGCTTGGCAACGAACTGGACCGGAGTTAGGTCTGGTGGGTACGCATCCCTTCGGCTTCACATTGATGTACACATCGATCTCGGGCCAAAACTCATTGCGCGTATCGGACTCTTGTGCCTTGGCGGGCGTAGTACCGATCATAAAGACTAAGAGAAACAGCGTGAGCGCGGCGATCTTGGACCCAGAAACACAGACACAAAGAGCCGAACCAAGACATGAAAAAGATTTGTCCTTAGGCATTGGAAGTTGTGAGAGATCGGCTGTTTCTGTTTAGTTCTCTTTGGCTTAGAACCTGAATCCCAATCCAACGATGGGCCCTCGCTGGTTCATGTCGTAGACAAAGTTATTCTTGTCGTAGTCGACATCGAGGAGGCGGTAACCAAATATCAAAGCGATCTTTGGATTAATGTTGTAGCCTGCACCGCCGAATACCTGCCACGTGAACTTCGAACCACCACCGCCGAGATCAAATTTGCCGGTGAGAAACATCTTCTTTGAAAGTGCCATCTTGCCGCGCAGTCCACCCACGGCATCTACCCAGTTTCTGCTCCCTTTTATCCGGGTGGCCGGCAGAATTCCGGCACCGAAATCGAAATCAGTACTGACGTGCCAGACACGAGCGCCACCTAACACCTCGAGCAAAGCGCCTTTCTCCTGATTTTCCAAAAGGCCATACCCCACCTCTTGATCAAATATGAAGGTCTTGAAGCCAGCATCGACTGTAGAGAATAGTGGACCTGGTGTCGCCTTCTTATCTGAGACACTGACGAATTCGAGATCCGTTAGCGAGACAAACTTTCCCTTCCGGGCATAAAGCGTTCCCATGAAGGCGAAGTTCAACGCGTCAAAGACATCGCTAAAGCTTTCACCCACATTCGTGGTGCGGTTGCGAACGCCGCCAGTGCCATGAAGGCCCGCGAGCCAGAAGTAGGGACTAAACTGAAACTGCCATTTGTCCGGGTCCACTGTTTGTGGGACTGGCGATTCCGACGAGGTTGTCGTTGTGGCAGAGGCAGTGTGAACACTCGCACTCA
>DATEXA010000538.1:0-7123 GCA_035257465.1 Pyrinomonadaceae bacterium
CTGCCGCTTTGCACCTTGTCGCAGTGGGGATGGCACTCAAAACCCAAACCTGGCGGACTCGAAAATGCTTCATTGAGGTTGACCTCTTATGACACTTACGGTCGACAAGTTGGTTATCACACAAACTCTGAAGGGCAGGTCGAACTCTTTAACTGGCTTCGTGAAAATCCACACCGGCTCCATCTGGGCGAGATCGGTTTGTATCGAGTCGAAGAAGAGAAGGAGATTACGCCGAACGACATCTCTGAAATTCGGCAGGAGCTTGATCTCTGGCGTGGAGTTTTGAGCAGCAGGTTTCGGCTTAATGGTGAGCTGGTGCAGTTAACTATCGCCGCTCATCCGGACGTTGATGTTCTTGCCTGCGCGGTGGAATCCAGGCTGGTCGAAAATGGTCGGTTAGGAGTTCGTTTTCGTTTTCCATACGGCTCATCAAACATGCAGGCCGCCGACTGGAGGCAACCCGAGAAGCACACGACCACTGTCATCGATCGAAGACCCAATCGCATCGATATTGAGCGCGTCCTGGACAACGATAAGTATTTCGTTTCGATTGGAATGGGGTCGCCGCTTGAAATAATAGATACGAGGAATCATTCGCTTATCATTAAGGGTACAAAGACAGAGCGACTCGAGTTCGCCACCTTTTTTGCTCAAAACGATAGTCCGCGCGAAATTCCAAGTGTGCCTGCGACGATAGAGGCAAGCGTTAACCATTGGCGCCGATTTTGGTCAACTGGTGGCGCCGTCGAACTATCTGACAGTGCTGATCGCAGAGCAGCTGAATTGGAGCGGCGCATCGTTATGTCGCAATACCTCACTGCGATTCAGTGCTCCGGAACGCTACCGCCGCAGGAAACCGGACTGACGGTTAACAGTTGGTACGGAAAATTTCATCTGGAAATGCACTGGTGGCATGCGACGCACTTCGCTCTTTGGAATCGCTTGCCGCTATTCGAACGAAGCCTGGGCTGGTATGAAACAATTCTTCCGCGAGCTCGCGAACTCGCGCGATCCCAAGGGTATGCTGGCGCACGCTGGCCCAAAATGGTTGGACCCGAGGGCCGTGACAGTCCTTCACCAATTGGACCATTGTTGGTTTGGCAGCAGCCGCATCCGATTTTCTATGCAGAACTTTGCTACCGAAGTCGTGCTAATCGACGAACGCTTGAGCAATATGCTGATTTAGTTTTCGAATCAGCGTCATTCATGAGTTCTTACGCCCACTTCGATCAAAGTCGAGATCGTTATGTACTTGGTCCGCCGCTAATCCCGGCCCAGGAAAATCACCCGCCCCGAGAGACATGGAATCCGACATTTGAACTTGCCTATTGGAGGTTTGGTCTCAAGATCGCACAACTTTGGCGTGAACGCTTGGGAATGAAACGACTGGATGAATGGGACAGAGTTCTAAACAAGTTGTCGCCTTTGCCGATACGTGAGGGAGTATATTTGGCGCACGAAAACTGCCCGCAAACTTTTACCGAGCGAAATCTTGATCACCCATCGATGCTGGCTGCGCTTGGGTTTCTGTCCGGCGACGGGGTCGAAAGAGCGGTGATGCGTCGCACACTTTTGAAGACGATGAAGGAATGGCGTTGGGATCAGACCTGGGGTTGGGACTATCCATTGACTGCTCTAACGTCGGCTCGCCTCGGAGAGACTAAAATTGCAGTTGATGCTTTGCTCATGGAGACCGAAAAGAATCGATATCTTCCGAACGGACATAACTGGCAACGACAGAATCTCCCGTGTTATCTGCCGGGTAATGGTGGGTTGCTTTACGCTGTGGCTATGATGAGTGCGGGCTGGCTCGGCGCACCTCAGAAGAATGCGCCTGGCTTTCCGGACGATGGCACGTGGAGAGTGCGCTGGGAAGGTTTGAATGCTTCAGTGGCCAGGAGTTTTTAGCTCACTGCCAGCCGCAGATCTTTCGAGTGGATGTTCCCGCTCTTGCGACTTCGAGAAAACGTGGTTCGTAATCCTTGGCGTAGAGATCCACGCTATGGCGAATCTTGGAGAAGAGCGCGCAACGAAGATTATCTTCGGTAACCCTATCGCGTAGGTAGGTCATCGCGTTCGCTTCGCCCCAGTATTCGCGATCTTCCCAGATCTGAACTGGCGTGCCGCCAATCTTCTGAGTTAGTTCCAACAGCCGAGGATCGTTTGGATCACGGCCATTGCTCAGAAAGATCTTGTTGTATTGTGGGATAAGCTGAGTTTGCAGTTGGTAAATTGAAGCATCGACTTTGCCGGTTCGATTGACGTGACCAAACTCATGCGCGATCTTCGTCGCAGCAAGTGTGTTGCCGCCGACTCGATTGAAGGACTCATTTGGGACCAACGAGTTCATCACTGGAAAGTAGATTGGATTAGGATAGCCCTCGTCGAGTCGCATCCCCAGAGTGATCGTAGCCGCGACTAGTTGGCCGGCGTCGTTCCACTTATATTTTCCAGTTGTGGCACCTTCGGCATTCTCTTTCGAGACGACAATGTTTAGCGTGAAGCTAGGATTCTTCTGATAATAGTCCCATTGAATGCGGCCGGCGTCAGTGGCGAGAAATTCTTGTTTCCACTCTTGATAGCGATCGTAGTATTTGGCGGGTATTTCTTCTTTGATGCCGCCCGGCAAGTCTTCGGAACTCGGGGCCTCAGTCGTTTCGATGCCATGATACGAGCTGATCAACCCTTCATCGGTAAGCTCAGGGTTAATCGGATTGGCCGGTTGATGAGCGGTTTGGCCAACTCTAAAAGGGATAAATATCAGGACGGTCAGTAAAGCAATCAGAACGCCAATTCGGGACGATTTCATTTGGTACCTCGAGCGTCGATAGACGCGTTCTGTCAATTGAATGAAGGTGCGGGGCTTCCGAACTGCAGGATGGCTAGGGTTCTAAACCATATATAGTCTTTAGTCAACATTTTTAGCGGCCCAAAAAGGAATTGCTCTAAGAAACTGGCATAGAGTGACTGGTCACTGAATTTGGTTTGAATACGCTGGTTGTTACCCGGAAGCGGGATGGCCATTGAGACGTTTGAAAACGTGGGGCGAACAACATGGATTATCGAGAGCTGGGAACTACAGGTTTGCGAGTGTCGACCGTGAGTTTTGGTGCCTGGGCCATTGGTAACGCCTGGGGACATGTCGATTCTGCAGAGTCGTTGAGTGCACTTCATCGAGCGGTCGATCTTGGTGTCAATTTCTTCGACACGGCAGATGTCTACGGCGATGGGCACAGCGAGCGTTTACTCGCACAATTAAAACGTGAACGAACTGAAGAGATCATAATTGCAACCAAAGCAGGGCGAAGATTGAATCCTCATGTGGATGAGGGTTACAACGCCGAGAATCTGAATGCGTTTGTTGACCGAAGTCTTCAAAACCTGGAAACAGATGCATTGGATCTACTGCAACTGCACTGCCCGCCAACTGATTCTTATTACCGACCTGACTTATTCGAAGCGCTGAACAATCTTGTAAGCGGGGGAAAGATCAGAAACTACGGAGTTAGTGTCCAGAAAGTCGAAGAAGCTCTCAAGGCGATCGAGTTTCCAAATGTTCGCAGCGTTCAGATCATTTTCAATATTTTTCGGCAGCGTCCGGCCGAGCTGTTTTTCAAAGAGGCGGCGCGTCGCAAAGTTGGTATCCTTGCTCGCTTACCGCTCTCGTCAGGAATGTTGACAGGCAAGCTTACTGCTGCCAGTACTTTCTCGACGGAGGACCATCGCAACTTCAACCGGCACGGCGAAGCGTTCGATCGTGGCGAAACATTTTCCGGAATCGATTATGAAACGGGGCTTGCCGCAGTCGAGGAACTGCGAGCGCTTTTGCCACGCGGCATGTCAATGGCGCAATTCGCCCTTCGCTGGATACTGATGTTTGATGCTGTGACGTGTGCAATTCCCGGCGCAAAGCGGCCCTCCCAGGTTGAAGAGAACGTCGCCGCCGCGGACTTGCCGTCCCTGTCGGAAGAAACAATGCAGAAAGTGAATGAGATATACGAACAGCGCATTCGACCCCTGGTTCACCAATACTGGTGAGCAGATTTGCTTAGAAAAAATTCAGCCTCAAACTCGACCCAAAACAAAAATGAAAACCAAATTTCTGCTCTGCCTTCTGGCGTTGCTCGGTCTCGGAAACCAGGTAGTGGCTCAACGCTCACGGGGAACCGGTTCAGAACAGGGAACGATTGTTCTCCATTCAAATAATTTTAGGTCTGGCCAGTCTCTGAGGATCGAAGGATTGTTTTTCGAGACCGCGAATGGGCGTGAATTACTGCCACCCATCCGGACCGGCCTTTCTGATTCAAAGAAGTGGACGGAGACTAATAACATCAAAGGCCGTCAAGTAACTATTTCACTCGAACCACAAGGGAGCAACTTCCAACTATCGCTGAAGGCTCAACCTGATTCAGACGTCATTAAGTGGGGACTCACAATTGAATCGGCACCAAACGAGTATTACACGGGACTAATGGAGAGAGTTGTCGATGGCCCACAGGTGAGGTCGTGGGAGACGGGAATTCAGGAAGCCATGAATCTGCGTGGACAAAAGGTCGAGATGATCGTGAAGCCCACTACTTCCGTTTATGCTCCGTTTTACTTGTCGTCGAGAAATTATGCGGTGTTCGTTCAAGGGGACTGGCCCGGACACTTCGACTTTGCCGCGTCAGATCCGAAACGTGTGAAGATCGAATTTGAAGGACCTTCATTCGGAGTGAAGATTTATACGGCGTCAAATCCAGCGGGACTCGTAAAGGCCCACGCACTCGATGCGGGTCCGCCATTCATGCCGCCCAAGTGGTTATTCACTCCCTGGCGCTGGCGCGATGAACATACTCAACGAACAACCTACTACGATGGAACTCGTGTAACCGGCCCGTTCAATTCCGAGATCATGGAAGACGTTTTAATGATGAAGGCGTTCGGAATTCCCAACGGGATTTACTGGATCGATCGTCCATGGGGACCTGGGAAACCCTGGGGTTACGATGATTTTGAAATTGATGAACACCGGTTACCCAACTTTGCCGCGATGGTGAAGTGGCTTGATGCTAATCAGACCAAGACTGTGCTTTGGATTGCGCCATTCTTTCAAGGAAAGATGATGCACGAAGCGCTCGAGAAGGGTTACACACTCGCGGGCCAGGTTCGTCCCGTCAGCGGGAATAACTATCCGATGGTCGATCTTACAAATCCTGCGGCCAAGGCTTACTGGCAAGATGGAATTGCCAAATTGCTAAAGCTAGGCGTGGCTGGATTCAAACTTGATCGTGGTGAAGAGGACATTCCGGAGAGTGGTCCTTACAAAGTTTTCGATGGACGAACGATACGAGAAAATCGCAATGCATATCCAGCGATGTACGTTAGGGCAGTTTACGACGTGGCGCAGAAGTACCGTGGCAACGATTTCTTTCTGATGCCGCGCGGTGCGTACACCGGCAGTTCGCCTTACTCCGTTTTCTGGGGTGGTGATATCGGCGGAACGCAGGAGGGACTCCGTGCGTCGATCGTCGCAGTTCAGCGTTCGGCTGTCATGGGTTATCCAAATTGGGGTTCGGATATTTGTGGATACAACCAACAACTACTCGAACAGGAAGTTTGTGGACGCTGGCTACAATTTGGAGCGCTCAATCCGATAATGGAAGTTGGTCCCACTCGGAATGTCGCGTTTTGGAATCTGCCGCGCGAGCCGGCTTACGACGCTCAATTGATTGCGATCTGGCGACTCTATGCTCGACTGCATGAGCGATTGATTGATTACAACTACGAGTACGCACAAGAAGCCACTAAGACCGGTATGCCGATCGTTCGGCCGTTGTTTCTGGTGGACCCATCGGCACCTGCAGCGTGGACAAACTGGTGGACCTATCAGTATGGACGCGATCTTTTGGTGTCGCCTATTTGGGAGAAGGGCAAGAGAACCCAGGACGTTTATTTTCCTGCGGGGTCAAACTGGCGTGACGCGTGGCACCCAACAAAGGTATATCGCGGAGGTAGCACAGCCACAGTGAGCGCAGACACTCATCAGTTGCCACTCTTTGTGCGTGTTGGTTCGACGGTAAATCTTGGTGATTTGAACAAGGAGTGGAAAGAGTCAGTTGAGATCGCAGCAAAGAAGCCGGATCTGAAAGCTCTGGATGCCGAGTTGAAAGCATGGTGGGATAAGCAAAGAAGTGGAGGCGGCCAGTGATCGCCGACCCCGAACGCCAATATGGAGTTCTAACAGCGTTTGCAGTTCTCTTGTTTAGTCTTGTAATCCTGTCTTCCAGTACACGCGTATTTCCGCAGGCTGCTCAAAACCCCCAAATCGATATTACGGTTGCGCTCGACGGCAGTGGGCAATTCAAAAGTGTTCAGGATGCGATTATGTTGGTTCCGGCAGGGACAGAGACGAACCCAGTAATCATTCATATCAAACCCGGAACATACAAAGAACTAATTTATATCCAACACGAAAAGCGTTTCTTTCATCTTGTCGGCGAGAATGCTGCTAACACGATCCTGACTTTCAACCTTTACGCAAACATCGAGGGCCCAAACGGAAAGCCAATCGGAACATTTCGCACGCCTTCGACAGTCATTGATGCCGATGACTTCACTGCTGAGAACCTCACCTTTGAAAACTCAGCGGGACCCGTGGGACAAGCGCTTGCAATTCGAGTTGACGGCGATCGTGCTGTGTTTCGTCGCTGTCGTTTCCTCGGATGGCAAGACACGATGTTTTTGAACAGAGGTCGTCAGTACTTTGAGGATTGTTATATTGCGGGCCACGTCGACTTTATTTTCGGAGCAGCAACGGCATTTTTTGAGCGCTGTCACATACATTGTCTTCGTAACGGTTACATCACAGCGGCGTCTACTTACGACTACCACCCATATGGATTCGTCTTCTCGAAATGCAGGATCACCGGTGAATCTGCTGACGTTAAAACATATCTCGGCCGTCCGTGGCGCGATTATTCTGCTGTCGTTTATTTGAACACGGAGATGTCTGACGTTGTCAGGTCCGTCGGTTGGAATAACTGGGACTTGCCGGCGCGTGAAAAGACTTCGCGCTATGCGGAGTTCAATAGCACGGGTGCGGGTGCGAATTCGAAAGCGCGCGTAAGTTGGTCACGACAAC
>DATEXA010000539.1:0-6118 GCA_035257465.1 Pyrinomonadaceae bacterium
GCACTAGCCGCGGTCACCAGCAGATTGGAATTGATGGTTGCTGTGCGGCCGACTTTTCATCAGCCGGCATTGCTGGCTAAACAGGCTGCGAACATCGATCACATTGGCGGGGGCGGGCGATTATCGTTGAACGTCGTCTCATCCTGGTGGGCGGACGAGGCAAAAAAATACGGCGTGCAGTTTGAGCAACACGATGATCGCTACGCAAGGACCACTGAATGGTTGGAGATCGTCGAACGATTGTGGAGCGAAGATCATTTCTCGTTTAAGGGAAGGCATTACGATATTGACGATGCCGTTCTACAGCCCAAACCGCTCACTAACCCTCGTCCCGTAATTTACGCCGGCGGGGAATCCGAAGCGGCGAAAGCAATGATCGCGCGGCTCTGCGATGCTTATGTCATGCATGGCGACGAGCCTGGCCGTGTGCGTGAGAAAATTGCTGATATGTCGGAACGGCGCGATAAGTTGCGGCTGCCACCGCTGAAGTTTGGTGTCGCGGCATACTTCATAGTTCGGGATACAGAGGAGGAAGCGCAGAAGGAGTTGGCACGCATAACGAACGTGAAGCAGTCTGCTGCGGGCTATGAGAACTATCAGCAATGGTTGGCAGGTACACGCCTGGAGCAGCAGGTATCACTCGAAGATTATTCAGTTTCAAACCGCGGGCTCAGATCAGGACTGGTGGGCACGCCCGAACAGGTTGCAGAACGAGTTGCTGAATTCGAGGATGCCGGCGTCGATTTGATGTTGCTGCAATGCAGTCCGCAGCTTGAAGAGATGGAGCGCTTCGCTGAAACAGTGATAGGTTCCAAGAGTGTCGCGATGACCGCGTAGCCTGGAGTGCCTCCTTGGAGTGCGGCGGCCCTCCGCCCCTTTGGTACTGCCAACGCGCAACCCAGAAGAATCTCGTCCCGCCAGAGTCAGACGACGAAATAACAAAGCGGCGGAGGGCCGCCGCACTCCAAGGTTGACTGATACAATTAATCCGATATCCATGTATCAACGTAACCTGGAGTAGCAGAATGCCGGCAACTTTCAAGGACCTTATCGATCTGATGGATCGTCTTCGTTCTCCCAATGGTTGCCCCTGGGATCGCGAACAAACCTACGCGACGCTCGCTCCGATGATGTTGGAGGAAGCATACGAAGCGTTCGAAGCAGTGGAAGAAGCCCGCGCGGGGCGGCCAGAAGAACTGCGCGACGAGCTTGGTGATCTCTTGTTCCAGATCGTTTTCTATGCTCAGGTCGCAAAAGAACGCGGCGAGTTCACAATAGACGACGTTACCAGTGCCATTCATACGAAGATGGTGCGTCGTCATCCGCATGTATTTGGCGACGTCAAGGCGGACGACTCCGCGACAGTTTTACTAAATTGGGAAACCATGAAAGCCGAGGAACGCCGCGCCGCCGGACAACCAGACAACGCAACGACCTCGATACTCGATGGTGTTCCGTCGAAAGCTCCCGCTTTGATGGAAGCACATCAGTTGTCGACCAAAGCGGCACGCGTCGGGTTCGACTGGAAGCACGTCGACGATATTTTCGATAAGCTACAGGAAGAAATCGATGAACTACGATTTGCGATTCGCGATCATGCGAACTTGAAAGACGAAGAGACACACACGCGTGTCAGGGAAGAACTAGGAGATTTGTTGTTTGCCGCCACTAACATCGCACGGCACATGCAGGTTGAACCGGAGGCGGCGTTGAAACTCACCAACAGAAAATTCCGGAAGCGCTTCAACTACATCGAGGAGTCTATTCGTGCGAAGGGCCAGGCCTTCGACCGAACTTCGATAGATGAAATGGAAAAGCTCTGGCAGGAAGCAAAGGTAAGGTCAGTCCCACCCGCGGTAGCGGGTGGTAGCGAAGAGACCAATTGAGCGTTCCACTGTGTGCGCTATCAAACCTACGCACCCACCCGCTTCAGCGAAGTCTCAATCATTAATCCTCACTGAGTTCGACACGCTCTGAAACGCTGTTTCAAAATTCCGTTCGTTCTGAGGAGCGACTGCGATCATGTACAGGAGCTGACCGTCTCTGAGTTGCGTTGCAATCAGACGAACGTTTTCTGGTCTTCCGGTCGCTTCATTCGTATTAATCAAGGAAGTCCAAATAGCATTGCGGCCGCCAAACGTCGTTCGTTGATAAGAACCGTTCACACGCAGATTGCCATTACCCTGCGCCAGATTGCTTATTAGCTCATTCGTCGCTTGTTGCAGATTCCGACTGTTAGTTTGCGCCACACCGAAATTTACGCCATGCGTAAACACGGGCTGACCGTTGTACTGACCATATGCGCCTTCGGGTACGAACCAAACTGAGTTCGACTCACCAAACTGTCGCCAGTTGTTTGGCACACTAACCTGCAGCTCACCGTTTAGAATCTGGTAATTCTGGAAACGTGTGGACGGATACTCAACGCGGCCGTTGGGTGAATTAGACGGAACCCCACCACCGTTATTCTCCGCCGGATAGCGCTCGTTATTCCCCGCCGGATAGCGCTGACCGGTGCGTTGGATTTCAGCCATTGATGGAGCTCTCGGATAGCTGCGCAGTCGCTCCTGAACGCCCGCAAACTCTCGTGAGTTGTTAATGGGATTGGTCACGCGTAAGAGCTGAGCCTCCTGGTTTATGCGAGCGTAACGATCCTTTGGACTCGGGTGGTCACTTAAAAAGCCGCCGCCTCCGCCACTCTGTCGCTCGATGGTTTGAAACATATTGGCGAGGTCGTGCGGGTCGTATCCTGCGCGAGCCATAATCTGAGCGCCTAACACGTCAGCTTCCGTCTCATATTCTCGGCTGAACTTCAAGAGGTAAACAGCGAAAGGTGCTTGAGCTAATTGTCCGGCGCCTGGCCCAGCCAAGATAGCTCCGGCAATTCCCGCAATGCCTGCCAACGTACTGTACTTTTGTGATTTAGTTGCCTGCGCGGTTCCATGTCGCAGCGCCACGTGGCTGAGCTCATGGGCCATCACACCGGCCATCTCACCTTCATTGCGCGCAGCCTCGATCATTCCGCGATTCACATACATCGGTCCGCCCGGCAGAGCGAAGGCGTTGATGTCACTCGCATTTATGATCTTGAAATAGTATTGAAACTCGCGATGCTGAAACTCAGGCGGGATCGCGCTTACCAATCGCTGGCCAACACGTTCCACATACGCACGAGCGTTCTCATCACGAAGTAAAGGAAACTGTTGTTCAGCTTCCTGCGCAGCCTGCCGACCAAGTTTCAGATCGTCCTGAACACTGAACTTGTTGTTGTGATACTGGATCTGAGTCTGTGCCACTAACGAAAGCGGCATAGCCAGCAAGGCCACCAATGCCAACCAGACAATCGCAGCGCGCGTCCTATTCAATCTTCTACTGAGCATATTGCCTCCATTGATACGACGAATCCTGTCTTTTGATGGTACTCAGACATTCGACGTATGCCTCAAATTAGGTATCCCTTTTGAGGAAAAGCCTGCACGAAAACGCAACAACAATACACCGGCTGAGAGCGGTTTCATTTCGGGTTTGGCCCCAATTGAGGGTCCGGCTGACCTCGTGTAGAAGCAAAGCAACGAAGATGCCATGTAAGTTATCCCCGGTTGCGAGGCTCGATATGTTCGTTAAACCACTGGGCAGGTTCTGCCAGCGGGGCGATGCGATGTTCCTCGCCTTTTGAAACTCGAACCATGGAAATAATGAAGAAGATTAGCGCGGCCAACCAGAACAGAAAGCCTCCGAAGGAACTCCCGGTAATCGCTCCAATGGCTTTGAATAACGTGTGAACAATCAGCACGCCAATATTCAAAGCAACGGCCTGTGAGGCGTGAAACCGCACTTTCACTTCTTTGCGCGGAACTAGAAACAACTCCAGGAGTGATACAACTAACCCTACATAGAACGGCGCATAAGCCAACGTTACAGCCCACTTTTCAGGGATACCCAGGCCAAGTATTGGCCGCGAACTGGTGCAGGCGGCTTGCGGAGCCTGATAAACATTTTGTTTCGGCTGATACTGAGTTGGAGGCGCGTATGTCGGAGGAACAAAGACTGATGGGTATGGCTGTTCGAGCGGCGGGCTGTCGTACCTGCGTGTGGGCGCTTCAGAGTAAATATTTGTTCGAGAACTCTCCTGGGGCTGCTCTTCTACCTTACCCGTGGGCTGTTGAACCCACTCCGCTGTCGGTTTTCCACCTCCCTCGCCCCAAACCTCCTGACTTGCACGTTCTACATCCGGGTCAAGTGGATTTGTATCGTATTTATTCTTCTTTGTTTCCATCAGCAACTTCTACGGATGCTCACTCAGCTCGGTTTCACTTAACCGGCTGCTACTCGAATCAATTTCAATCTTACTCGCCCATAATCGCATACTCAACCTGCTGCCAACGCTGTTCGCGTTCAGAGATTTTGAAGGCTTTCACAACCGGTTCAGCCCCGCCCAGTCCAACAATCAGGTAGGTTGCGGACGGATAATAAGCCAGTCGGACGTCGGTGTCGGATGGGCTGGGATCGATTGCGCGAGGATGTGAATGATAGATGGCGAGTAATTCTTCGCCGCGTGAGCGCATTTGACGTTGCGCAGCAAACAATTCTTCGGGCGCAGCTTCGTAAGAGAACTCGGGCCGGGGCGTTACATTTCGAAGGCGATAGATGGTGTTTGCTTTGTCATTGTCGACACTGCCGATCAAGCCGCAACATTCAGCCGGCGCAGTCTCACGCGCGTGAGCGATGATTGCGGCCAGGTGTTCGCTATGAAGGAGCATCGTTTGCTGTTGCTTTGAACTTGGTGCTTTGTGCTTGGTATTTGGTCACTCGTTGCTACTTGTATCAATCAAGCGACGAAACTAATCAAAGAACCAAGATCCAAGTACAAGGTACAAAATACGTCGTTCACTCCTCAACAATCCTCAAGTGCAACTCATCAAGCTGCTTCTGATCAACTTCCCCCGGTGCATCAATCATCAGATCAGCGGCCGACGCTGTCTTTGGAAATGCAATAACGTCACGCATGTTATCCGTGCCAGCCAGCACCATCATCAACCGATCGATTCCCGGCGCAATTCCGCCGTGCGGTGGTGTGCCGTATTCAAGTGCGTCAAGGAAGAAACCAAACCTTGCACGTGCCTCCTCAGTCGTCATGCCCAATGCTTTGAAGACGAGGCGCTGAACGTCGCGACGGTGAATACGAATTGATCCACTCGCCATCTCAACTCCATTGATGACGGGGTCGTAGGCTTTGGTTCGGATCTGTCCAAGTAATTCGGTTTCGCCGCCTTCGACGGCGCGTTGCAAAAGTGAGAGGTCTTCGTCTACAGGTGATGTGAACGGATGATGCATCGAGTAATAGCGGCCATCCTCTTCATGAAATTCAAACATCGGAAACTCGGTCACCCATAGTGGAGCGTACACACCTTCCGGGACCAGTTTTTCACGTTTCGCAACTTCATTACGTAACGCTCCTAAACTTGCGGCCACTACTTTGGGTTTGCCGTACACGATCAAAATCGCGTCGCCCTTGTTTGCCCCAGCGACTTCAGCGATTCGAATCACAACATCCGGACCAAGAGCTTTCAGTAAGGAGGAACTAACTTCGTCTCCCAACTTTATCCAGGCGAGCGCAGTAGCACCGTAGCGTTTGGCGAACTCCTGGAGCTCATCCAGGACCTTTCTAGATATAACGGAGCCATTGGGCACCACCAGTCCTTTAACCTGCCCACCTGAATTCAAGACAGATGCAAATGGCGGGAACTCCGTGCCTTCAAGAGCCGACGCGAGGTCCTGCAATTCCAAACCGGAAATTCTCAAGTCCGGCTTATCCGAACCAAACCGCCGCATCACTTCCGCATAAGTCAAACGCAAAAATGGAACGGGCAACTCTACATTGATCAACTTGAACACCCTGGCAAACAGACCTTCGATGAGTTTGTAGATTTGGTCGAGCGTTGCGAAACTCATCTCAACGTCGAGTTGCGTGAATTCAGGTTGTCGATCAGCGCGGAGATCTTCATCACGAAAACAGTGTGCGATTTGGAAGTACTTATCGAGACCCGCGATCATGCACAACTGTTTGAAGAGTTGGGGCGACTGCGGCAGCGCGAAGAACTTTCCCGGCTGGACACGG
>DATEXA010000540.1:0-3239 GCA_035257465.1 Pyrinomonadaceae bacterium
CTGGGAGCGCAGGCGTCCTCGCCTGCATGCTGAACCACTAACGCTACTAAACAAGCAATTAGCAGCCGAGGACGCCTGCGCTCCCAGCACCGCACTTCCAGCCTTGACCCTTTAGTTCACGCTCCTTCCCCCATTCCCTCATCAAAACTGCAAGTCCTATAGATTTGATCGTTCCTCAACTGGGCCGTCGGATCGGTGAGGGCAACGGCGTAGGTGGGTACCGGTTCTAATCAGTGCAATACTCATCGCTCCTAATTCAACGTTCGACGGTTCACCAGGTCTCCCGATTCGTGTAGCCTTAGCGCCGTCCGCTATTTCCCGACGCCGCGCTCAGCAGATTCTGACTCCAACTGGTTACTCACTATGAAGACAATCATCTCCATCACCGCGCTTTCAATCCTGGTCCTCAACTTATTCATGCAAACGACTGATTACGAGCGGTTGAAAGCAGACGCAGAAACACAATACAGCCAGGGTTCATACGCCCAGGCTTACGAAATCTATGCGCACGTGGATAAGCATAAATTGGGTGCAGACGAATCGCGTTGGGTTGAGTTTCGCTTAGCGGACACCACATGGAGAGCGCAAGCACAAACTGAAACGTCCGACACTACAAAGCTCGAACAGTCGCAGAAGCAGTTGGAAGAATTAATTCGCACCGCCGACGCAGAACCAGATCACGATCTTGTTTGGGCCGAGGCACACGAGTCGTTGGGTGATTTTTTCTGGACTCGTCGCAATCAAATGAACTGGGGAAGCGCCTGGCCACACTATCAGCAGTCGCTTGATTGGTGGGCTGGTCAGCGTCAACTTGAGCGCGCTCGCGATCGATATCTCACAATAGTCTTCAAGGCCGCCGAACCTCCGCGACCGGCTGAGTATTACTACTACACGTATTACGGCAACTCCATTCCCCTAAACATCCTCGAAAACGCGCTCAAGATCAGGATCAACGAGAACCAGAAAGCTCACTTGAACTTTCTGATTGCCATGACCATGCGTTACTCGGGTGGAGACTGGGAGGCAAGAGCACGTGTGCCCGATGAGTTCGAAGAGGCAATCAAACTTGGGAAACGAACTGATTGGTACGACGACGCACTCTACTATTACGCAGAATGGATGAACAGTTACGGTTCTATTCGACAGGTCGCCGATGGCCAGTGGCAACAGGAGCCGGATTACGCCAAAGCTCTTGAGTTGTTTCAACGGATAACGAAGGAATTCTCAAAAGGCGAAACACGTTACTACGACCAGGCAGTACAGCAGATCAAAACGATCACCGACCCCTCGCTGGCTGTCGGGGTTTCAAACATTTTCCTTCCCAATTCTGAATTGCAGTTTGCACTTAACGCTCGCAACCTGAGACTAGTTGAACTCGCCTTGTACAAAGTTGATCTGATCCGTGATGTCCGTTTCTCACGAAGCTCGGATGGCGATGAAGGTGAGAACGAAGACGGAGCCTGGATCCAGAAGATTCAGATTTCAGGACGCACAGCGGTCAAGACCTGGCGTAAAGATATCAACGACAAGAACGATCACAAGCCATACAGTCAAACGGAACGCATCGACACAAAACTGCCTGTCGGTGCTTACGTTCTGGAAGCCAAGAGCGGCTTAGTAACCGCGCGCGATCTGTTGCTGGTTACAGACGTTGCAGTAGTGCTGAAGTCATCCGGCAAGCAAGCCCTCGTGTATTTCTCAAACGCGATGACTGGTGCTCCGGTTGCAAATTCAAACGTAGCATTGTGGGAAAGCTACTACGTAAACGGCAAAAGCCGTTGGCGGCGACAGCATCAGACAACTAATGCGGATGGTCTTGCAAAATTCTCATTGCGAGGAACGAACGACTCACAAGGTCTGTTTGCCACGGCAGCCAACCTGGATCGTCAGGCGTTCGCCAACGGATACGCATACGGCACGTCAGAAGCGAGTGAGTGGCGCATCTATGCGTTCACTGATCGACCGGCCTACCGACCGAAGGAAACACTTCAATGGAAGTTCATCGCGCGACGTTTTGAAAAGGGTGCGTATTCAACGCCCGCCAATCAAACCATTGAATATCAGATCACTGACCCACGCGGGACTAAGTTAACTGAAGGTAAGGCGTTGCTGAATGGTTTCGGTAGCTACTGGGGTTCGTTGGAATTGGGAGAGCAGTTGCCGCTAGGCGAGTACAACATTCAATTCTGGGATAGCGGTCGTCACAATAACATCGGCGCGGCGAAACTGTTTCGGCTTGAAGAGTACAAGTTGCCGGAGTTCAAAGTCGAAGTAAAAACTCCGGAACAGGATGGAAAGAAAAAAGCCTTTCGCTTGGGTGAGCAGGTAGAAGTCAATATCCAGGCTGATTATTACTTTGGTGGACCTGTTAGCAACGCCTCGGTCGAGGTCGTTGTCTACCAGAATCCGTTCTATCACTACTGGTATCCGCATCGAGATTATTCATGGTACTACGACGACTTTGATCAGCAACGTCGCGGCTACTACGGTGGCGGGCAGGTTGTTAAGCGAGAAACTATCAAGACTGATGCTACTGGCAAAGCAACGCTAGCGTTTGACACACCGCGCGAGAATTACGGGCAAGACTTCGAGTATCGAATCGAAGCACGAGTTACCGACTCCTCACGCAGGGAGATCGTTTCGACCGACAACCTGCGTGTTACTCGCCAACGTTATTACGTTTATCCGCGACCTGCTGGAAATATCTATCGACCAAAAGACAAAGTCACTGTCGATATCAAAGCATTGGACGCCAACGAAGAACCCATTACCACTGAAGGTACAGTCAAAGTAACTCGTGATTACTGGTGGGAGATTTGGGTGGATCCGTCAGGTCGCGAAGTGAAGGGAGAAGAACTTCGCGCACTACGTCAGAAGAGCCCTGTATTTCCGCCACTAGTGACGCGCGGAAATCGTCAATGGCAATTGAAGTTTCGAGGTTATGAACACGAGGACATTCTCACGCAGACCGTCAAGACCGATGCCGACGGCGAAGCGCAATTAACTTTTGTTCCAGATCGAGAGGGTTACTACCGAGTGTCCTGGCAGAGTAGTCAGGGCGTTGACGTAAAGAGAGATCGATTTCTGCCTCCGATCAAAGCGGAAACATCTGTGTTCGTTGCGACGAACGCCACTACAGATCTCGGCTACAGAAAAGGCGGTCTTGAGATTGTCGTAGATAAGGACACCTTTCGAGTCGGACAAACTGCGCCGGTGATGATCAATGTACCGGAGGCCGA
>DATEXA010000541.1:0-15333 GCA_035257465.1 Pyrinomonadaceae bacterium
AGCAAAGGGATCATCGCAACGAAGAAAAATAGGAGAGCCAACGAGGCTGGGCGTTCTAAAATCCAGTTATATTGCTCGAGATTTAATTGTCCAGTTTTGGCTTTTGCTGCTCCACTGAGGCGGATGAAACAAATGAACGCCACAACTGTTAGCAATGTAATTGCTATGAGTGGTATTCGTTTAATGACAATGAAAGCTTTTAATCGCGTAACGCCTTCTGCATAAGAGCCTCGCATTAGACCCGTCAGGCTGCCGTCATCATGAGAAACAAACTGAACTTTCCAAAGCGGCGGACTGTCCTGCACCAACAAACTGCGCTGAGAGTCGGCCAGTGCCTTATTTAGGTGTTCGTTTTCGGTCGTAACGATCGAGCTTTCCTTTGCCAGCAACTGTTGTAGGGTGACAATTCGGCTGCGCCGTTCTTCAGTTGATTTGATTGCGGCATCGAGATCGACAAGAGCTCCATTGATGAGATCTAGAAGTTCGGGCGGAGAAGCTTGAGCCTTAACAGCCCCACTGGTTGCAAGCCAACGAGTCTGGTCGCTCTTGAGCATGCGAAGTTCGTTCTCAAGAGTCGTAGCATGCTGAGTCAAGGTCTCCGCGAGGCCATCGACCTCCCGTTGCAGCGCCTGCCAATCCAACGATGACTGTCGTAGTTCAGTGAAGATTGGGCCAGCTTGAATCGACTGCTCAGTCTTGTGGGCCTTTTCGCTGGTTGTCTCGCTCAATACGTTTATCTGTTGCTCGAGTTTGGCCAGCACTTCGTTGGACACCGAGCTCTCGGGCAAACTTCGAAGTTCCTGGTTGAGCCGCATTGATTCCGCAGCAACTTGCGGAACAGCAATTATCGGAGCACCGGGCGACGCTACCGGTGAAGCTTGCGGACTTGGCTGTGAGGCAGCTTTGGGTTGAGGAAGGATTTGCGTTTGGCTGTTTGCGAATTGCGCGCCGATACTAAAGCTCAGGATTACTATGGACAGCATCCTGCACAGCCATTGTTGGATTGAAAAAGATTTGGCTCTAAGCATGTTCTGAGCTTCAACAAACGTACACAAGTTAAAGCGTCTTCAACACCCAAGGTGTCAGTGCCTGAATGATGCTGGTGGATCTCCCCGAGCTTTACACATTGCTCTTAGGATAGTCACCAAAAGCCATCGGTACATCCGTGATGGTCAGTAATATCGGTAGGTAGAACTATTATTTTGTGGCGCAAAACCCTTGAGCGGGTATTCAACTGGCCAAGGTTTCATATTTGGAGAGGGCTTACTAGATAAAGGTTGCCGTCAGCCGCATTGTCTCTTGCTAATGTTACCGTTGCCAGTAGGTTTTGATGCGTTCCGCGAGGTAGGGAAATGGGACGTACTCTGCCGCGCGGCCGGCTTTCCTCAACTCTTCTACCATTCGCATGGCTCCGTCCGCGTTACGCGTATGAACGAGGATTGTTGAGGCGCGTTGAATGTCAGGATTGGTGCTTAGCCAAAGTGCCACCGCGTAACCGGTTCGTTCATCGTCTGTGGATTCAGCGTGGTAATGTTCCGGATGCAGATCGTGATCGAGGAATATCGCGTCGTAGGAGGCCACTCCCAACATTTCCTGTGCTCTGGAAACATTCTCCGCGATGTCGAGGACGTCGCCTTTGAACCGATCACGAAACCACTTATGGCGTCGCTCATCATCGTCGAGTAGAAACACTCGAATTGGATGGCGTTCGGCTTTGATCGAAATTAGACCCAGTTTTGTGAGTAGCGACTGAAAAAAGCCCATAGTGGTTTCGAGCAATATATCACAGCGCTTTCACGCAGTTTCAGTACATATAACAGCAAGCGAAGAGCGCAACGAAAGGTTGTTTCGAAGTCGGATGCTATAATCAAATTTAAAAGGAGCAAACACCCTTTTCCTGGAATGATTGAGGGCACTGAACAATCGACAAAAACCACGAACCGTCAGTATTCGGATACCGACGAAGTCTGCAGCGAGTGTCATGGCACGGGAACTAAGTTGATTGAAGGCAAGGGCGCAGTTCTCTGTCCGTGCCGTCGAACGAATGCCTCGACGAAATTGATCGAGAATGCTCGCATTCCAAGACGTTATCGCGATTGCACGTTCGACGGTTTCAAATCGGAGCCAGGAACACTTCAAGACAATGCCTTGCTGTATGCCAAAACTCTCGTTCTCGATTATCCAGCGGTCGATCGAGGACTGTTGTTCATGGGCCCGGCCGGCGTAGGCAAGACACATCTCGGGGTTGCAATCATTAAGGGTTTAATAGAAAAAGGTTTCGCCGGGATGTTCACTGAATTCGGTTCTCTACTTAAGGCCATTCAGGATTCGTATAACCCCATCTCCAAGTCGTCTGAGCTAAGCGTACTCGCTCCAATTTATCAGGCTGACGTGTTGGTGCTTGACGAACTAGGTGCAACGATTCCTACCGACTGGGTTCGTGACACGATGTACCAAATCATCAACAAGCGGTACAACGACAATAAGCTCACAGTCTTTACTACCAACTACTCGGACAAACCGCGAGAGTCAACTGCTGCTACGACATTTAGTCGCAAAGGGAAACCGGAAGCGATGCGAGAGCCGACGTTGGAGGAAAGAATAAGCAGTCGCCTCCGCAGTCGACTCTACGAGATGTGTACGACGGTCCAGATGGATGGAGAAGACTATCGAACTCACATGGGTCGTCGACGGTTTGACGTCTCACGGGGTTGAGTGAGTCTGAGAAAACGTCTCTCGCTAGCTCGCAACAAGCCAACCGAAATTCAAGCCGACAAGCTGAAGCATATCGGACAACAGGGCAGTTCGTCTCCGCAGTGAGAGTTATGTAAAATGCTTCGACTTCCTAGTTTCAAAAACCGAGCACACTAACTGATGCCTAAACGCACCGACCTTAACAAAATCTTGATCATCGGCTCAGGTCCGATCGTCATTGGTCAGGCCTGCGAGTTCGACTATTCCGGTACGCAAGCCTGCAAAGCTCTTCGCCAGGAGGGCTACCAGATTGTCCTCGTCAATTCAAATCCGGCGACCATCATGACGGATCCGGAAACGTCCGACGTGACTTATATAGAACCACTGACTGTTCCTTCGTTGACCGAAATCATTCGCACGGAGCGGCCTGATGCGCTTTTGCCAACGGTGGGGGGGCAGACCGCACTCAACCTGGCGATCGCCCTTTCCGATGCCGGGGTTTTGGAAGAGTTCGGTGTGGAAATGATCGGTGCTAGTCGTGAAGCCATCAAGGTAGCGGAGGACAGACTTTTATTTAAACAAGCGATGGATGAGGAAGGATTGGAAATGCCACGCGGCGGGTTTGCTAAGTCGTGGGATGAAGCGAAGGAACTCGTTAGTCAGACTGGCTATCCGGCAATTATCCGGCCTTCATTCACACTTGGCGGAACTGGGGGAGGTATCGCGTACAACCCGGAAGAGTTTGAAGAGATTGTCCACGGTGGATTGGCTGCTTCGCCTATCCACGAAGTACTCATTGAGGAATCGATTCTTGGATGGAAAGAGTTTGAATTGGAGGTCATGCGAGACCTTGCGGATAACGTCGTCATCATATGTTCGATTGAGAACTTCGATCCGATGGGTGTTCACACGGGCGACTCGATCACGGTGGCACCAGCTCAAACTCTCACCGATCGTGAATACCAACGGATGCGCGACATGGCTCTTCGCATCATTCGAAAAGTTGGTGTCGAGACGGGAGGATCGAATATTCAGTTTGGCGTGAATCCCGAAAATGGAGACATCAGGATCATTGAGATGAATCCACGCGTTTCGCGTTCGTCCGCACTCGCGTCGAAAGCAACCGGTTTCCCGATCGCAAAGATCGCGGCGAAGCTCGCTGTCGGATACACACTCGATGAAATTCCGAACGACATTACCAAGAAAACGCCCGCGTCATTCGAACCCACCATTGATTACGTTGTCGCCAAAATTCCAAAGTGGGACTTCGAAAAGTTTCGCGAAGCCGAAGACGTGCTAGGAACGCAGATGAAATCGGTGGGCGAAGTGATGGCGATCGGTAGAACCTTTAAGGAAGCACTTTTCAAAGGCCTTCGCTCACTCGAGGCGGTAAAACCTTTGCGATTGGAAGACATCTCTGACGACGAGTTGCAACGAAAGCTCGCACGGCCAAACTCCCATCGCTTTTCTTACATCACCTACGCGTTGCAACACGATTGGCCGATTGCCGAGATCTACCGACTGTCTAAGATCGATCCGTGGTTCCTGGATCAGTTGCAGCAGGTGATGGAAATCCAACGCGATATCGAAGGGCTGAAGCTCGAGGAGATTTCGCCTGATGTGCTACGTCAATTTAAGGAGGTGGCTCTCTCTGATCGTCGCCTGGCTTATCTGACTGAACGTTCAGAGGACGAGGTTCGCGCGTATCGGAAACAACTCGGTATCGTTCCGGTCTATAAGCGCGTCGATACGTGCGGCGCTGAGTTTGAATCACACACGCCCTATCTCTACTCGACATATGAAACTGAAGACGAAACAAACCCGACGAACCGGCGCAAGATCATGATTCTTGGATCTGGTCCGAATCGCATCGGGCAGGGAATCGAGTTTGACTACTGTTGTTGTCACGCTTCGTATTCGCTTCATGAAGCCGGGTTCGAAACGATCATGGTGAACTGCAATCCAGAGACGGTCTCAACAGACTATGACACCTCGGATCGCTTGTATTTCGAACCGCTCACATTCGAAGACGTGATGAACATTATCGACGTCGAAAAGCCTGAAGGTGTGATTGTGCAGTTTGGTGGTCAGACGCCTTTGAACCTGGCTATGCGATTACAAAAGGCCGGCGTCAAAGTAATCGGAACCTCACCTGATTCGATCGACCTGGCTGAAGATCGGAAAAGGTTTGGTGTCCTACTCGATGAGTTAGGTATACCGCAACCAGCTAATGGAATGGCCGCCTCTGTCGAAGAAGCTCGAGAAGTGGCCGCGCGGATCGGCTATCCGGTTCTGGTGCGACCAAGCTATGTCTTGGGTGGTCGAGCGATGGCTATTGTTTATGACTCGGAAGCGCTCGAAAACTACGTACATAACGCTGTCGGCTTCACACCTGATAGACCTGTCTTGATCGACAAGTTTCTCGAGCAGGCAGCTGAGTTCGACGTGGATGCACTCGCAGATGACACAGCCTGCGTGATCGCAGGTATTCAGGAACACATCGAGGAGGCAGGAATACATTCGGGTGATTCTTCGTGTGTACTGCCACCAGTCCGCATCGATCCTGAACACCTGGAGACAATGCGTCACTACGCTCGCAAGCTTGCTGATGCTTTGTCAGTTTGCGGGTTGATGAATATACAGTTTGCAATCAAGGACGATCGAGTTTATGTGCTGGAAGTTAATCCGCGTGCGTCGCGAACGGTTCCCTTCGTCTCGAAAGCGACAGGAGTGCCGATTGCACGGATTGCAGCGTTAGTTATGGCCGGGAAGAAGCTAAAAGACTTTGGTTTGCCTGAAGAGTTGACCGTGAATCGGTTTTTCATCAAGTCACCAGTATTTCCTTTCGCGAAGTTTCCCGGAGTGGATCCCATACTCAGTCCGGAAATGCACTCGACTGGAGAAGTGATGGGCGTCGGTGAAACATTCGGTGAGGCCTATGGGAAAGCAATGATGGGTGCAGGCTTGACCCTGCCGGCGACAGGTAAAGCGTTTCTAAGCGTGAACGAAGCGGACAAGGGATCTGCGGTTCTACTCGCACGAAAGTTGAATCGTTTAGGTTTTCAGTTAATCGCCACTCTGGGAACTGCCTCTCGTCTTCGTGAAGTTGGGTTATCAGTTGAAAACGTCTTCAAGGTAAACGAAGGTCGCCCGAACATTGTGGACCACATCAAGAGCGGGGAAATCTCCCTTGTAATCAACACTCCTCTTGGTCGCGTCTCGCACTATGATGAGCAGGCAATCAGGCGCGCTGCACTTCAATACAATGTTCCGTGCGTCACTACCATGACAGGAGCCCAGGCACTAGTTGAGGCTATCGTCGATCTAAACGGAAGAAAGGTGCCGCAAGTAAACTCAATTCAGCATCTGCACGCCGTACGTACTTCTGTAGACGCTGTTTCAACCGCATAACGAACAAGGGCTTAGAGTTGACAATCAATTCTCCGGAAACAATTGAACGTATACTGTCGGAGTGTCGGACCATAGCTGTTGTCGGTCTTTCATCCGATCCCTCACGTCCCTCAAATAGTGTCTCTGGTTACATGAGACGGAATGGGTACAGAGTGATCGCCGTCAATCCTAACGAAACTTCAGTCTTCGGTGACAAAGCATATCCAAACCTGACGGCCGTTCCCGAGTCGATTGACCTTGTCGATGTCTTTCGACGAGCTGATGAAGCCGGTCATGCTGTTGATGACGCAATTGCAGTGGGCGCCAAAGCCGTATGGCTACAGGAGGGTGTCATCGATCAAGCCGCTGCGCAGCGAGCACTGGATGCTGGTCTGTGGACTGTCATGGATCGATGTTGGTTGAAAGAACACATTAGACACAATCGTTAAATGTCTACGCAGATACGTGCAGCTGTAATTACTGTTAGTGACGCTTGTGCTCGTGGCGAACGAATGGATGAATCGGGCGAGGTTCTTGTTCGACTCCTCACCGAAATTCGCGCCGAGATTGTGGTCCGTAAGATCGTTGCTGACGATCTCCAGCCTTTGGCAGAAACCTTAAAGATCCAGGCCGATAGTTCCGAAGTAAATCTGATCGTGACCACGGGCGGAACTGGGTTCGGTCCCCGCGACAACACTCCTGAAGCTACCCGCATGACGATCGGTCGAGAGGCACCAGGTCTGTCGGAAGCAATGAGAGCGGAATCATTGAAACACACTCCTATGGGAATGATTTCGCGCGGAGTTAGCGGCATTCGTTCGAATTGTTTGATAGTAAATCTTCCCGGTTCACCTAAAGCAGTAGTGGAGAGTTTCGCTGTCATTAAGCCAGTGTTGCCTCATGTTATTGACTTGCTCGCAGGCAAGATCAGACATTGAGTTACGTTCATAAGAACTTAAAACATAAGTAACCTAGCCGTAGCGAGCTCGAAGTATCCTCCAGTCAATTCAAGGGGAAGTTGCCCATAGCTGGGTTGAGGGTTGTGATTGTAGAGCATCACGACCCTCTCTTTTTTGGTGCGCGTTAGCAGGAAGTTCAAAAAAAGGTAATTGGCTATTAATACTGGCGACTTACATTCTGTCGGCGATGATAGGAAGTAAAGAATATCTGCCGGTTGCCATTGTTGCCGAAAGCGACGAGGAAACTAGAGGTTTGATTCGGTCTCTGCTCGAATTCCTGGGATTTGCAGTCGTTGAAGCCAGGAATGGCGAGGAGGCGTACGAATTTGCGATCTGTTATCAGCCTGATCTGATCATGATTGAACTGCAGTTGCCAATAGTCAGCGGCTTCGGTGCGATTCGTCGAATCAAGAAGGCAAACGACCTGAGCCATGTTCCGATCATCGCCATTTCCTCAACCAATCCAACCAACAACAACAACCTGGCGATGGCGGCAGGTTGTAGTGCCCACGTGCAAAAGCCAATCGAGTTTGATCGACTGGAGTCGCTGGTCGAGACGCTAGTACCGTGCGATCGACTATCAGTGGTTTCTTTGCTTGTCCACTAGATTTGTGTCGCGGCGTTTAGCTCAATCCAATATTGATAAAGCTCAGGAGAGTGCCTGCTTCTTAATCTCAGCAAGGTTTATCGGCGCTGGAGTTGCTTGATCAATTGATGGTGAAGGTGTGGTTTCTTCAGAACTGCCCGCATCGACGATTTTTGCTACGGCGCGACGAAGGTCCGATGCAACGCTTCGAACCGAGCGCGAAGCGTTGAGAACCTGGAAGGCGAATTCCTCGCTCATGCGATCAAAAACTTTCAGCATTCGTGCCTGGTATTCGACGAAGCTGTCGTAAAAGTCCTCACCGAGATGAAGATCCATTCCGGATTCCCAGTAGTCAAAGCCACGACTTGACGCGAGTACCCGTTCAACTAGCTGCTGTGGTGATTGAATGCGCAGATAAAACACCGCATCGGGCACTAAGGCCATGCCATAGATTGATCGAATCCATGCCGAGTCGATGCCTCGAAGCTCGGCGCGAGCCATGGCTGAATAGATGTAACGGTCAGTTAGCACGACGAAACCGGAACGCAAAGCTGGTAGCATTTCGTTCTCGAGACGATCCATGAAGTCAGTTGCATAAAAGAGCTGCATGGTCAGCCGACCGAGCGTGTGCCCGGTTTTCGCTTCTTTAATGCCACGTCCAGCAAGAACTGATCTCGTCATCCCAGTGTCCAGAACGGCATGGCCACGCGATTCAAGCCACGTACGAAGAAGTGCGATATGCGTTGATCGACCCACGCCGTCAGTACCTTCGATGACGATAAGCTTTCCGCTGTACTCTCCAGTTTCAACTCCTGGGAGAGGAGCACCATAAAAGTGGTTGTTCTTAATGGGACCTGGACCGCCTTTTTTTCAGGTGTTGATTAATCAGCATTCGCATCTCGCGTTGTTGTCTTTCAATAGACCGACTGGCATCAATAACGGTTAGATCAAATTCGGATACCATTCGATCGTATTCTTCAAGAATCTTTCCCTGGAACATCGTGAAGCTCTCTTCCGGATCATCCGACAAGCCAACGTCCATTCCGGCCTCGTAGTATTTTAGATTCGGTCTTCCCGAAACTATTCGATCGATCGCAATATCCAGCGGCGCCCTGAAGAAAAAAGCGACCGTGGGTTTTACTGCGAAAGAATAGACCTGACGCACCCAGTCGCGATTACACCCGCGTGCAACATCGCGCGCGAAGGCGGTGTAAATATAGCGATCCGCTAACACAATCGCTCCGGCTTTCAAAGGTGGAATGATGTCGCGTTCGGTACGATCAGCAAAGTCCGTGGCGTGTAGGAGGGAGAACGTGGCTGGCGTGAATAAGTGCCGCTTCTTCGCACGTCTTGACGTATCTTTTACAAGAGGCGAAGAGTTCCATTCCGAAAAAAAAACTGGATAACCTTCTGCTTTCAGCCATTGATGGAGGAGAGCGAGCTGTGTTGACTTGCCGCTTCCATCAGTACCTTCGACAACGAAGAGTTTGCCGGGATATTGGTGTTTACCATAGGAAATCATCGGCGCAGACACTAGGTTACTCCTGTTACAGTGATGTAAACCTTCCCCCATTGATCAACTTCGATAATGATGATTTTGTACCTCTTACGACACGCCAAATCAAGTCGGCACAGCGAGACCCCCTATCATTTCGATCGGCCACTGAGGACCAGTTGCTAAAGGAGGGCAGGTTTAATCGACACTGAGAATCTCGTCGACATTCTGATGTTTAGCTCGCCTGCCGTTGGAACTCGTAAGACATCAGAGATTTGTCCCCGGCAGCAGTGATGTGCGTGTGGATCCCCTGGTCCATGAGCAAGTTTGCGGCTTCTTATAGCTTGGGCACATCAATGATGAATAACACGTAGCTATTCTTATTGGTGATAATCCCGGAATGGAAAGTCTCTGAGGTTTCTGACCGATGAGATACGGCTTGGAGGACTGGAAAAATCAGCGGGAATTCAACCATCATGGCGGAAGATTAATTGGTGGCGAAGTAAATCGATTAGCTGGTAAAACCGTTCGCCGATACTAGCGTTGGTAAAGCTACCGGTCACTCACAAATTCTCCGTAAGCGGTTCGCTTCTGAGAACGTAGATGATTGCCAAGGATTTTGTAGAAACATCTCAAACAGACGCCCGTCGAATCTTGTTCGTTATCTTCACGTATTTTTGATCCACACCAAATACACGACACTTGAAATCTCCGCTTGGTTTTATCACTTTTCCGAATCATTTTGGACTCCTTTACGTCCAATTTAGTTTCGTTGCGTTAAGGGTTTGTAGCAGTCAGGTTAAATCGCACTTAAGTGGGATAAGACTCGCGGTGCGCTGAAAGCCTACGAAACTTCAGGCATGCGCCAGACCCTCTTCAGTTAAACGGAAAATAAAACTTTTTTCTGGGCGTTGAGTTAACATTTTGGTAACATGCATCCCGACGCGATTCCCTTAGTCGCCGCACATGCTCAAAACCGACAGACGCCCCTTGCCGACTCGTCGGTCTACTCTGGGAGGAATTAGAAATGCGACCCAGATTCTTCAGAGGCTCTCTCCTATCCAAAATGTTACGTGGCAGTGCCGTTTTGAGTTGTCTATTAACTGGCACAATTCCCGCGCTTGCTAACAGCAATGTCGTTGTCCGAGAAAACGTCTCGGCCGCACGGCGCAATGAGCTTGCGAGCAAGTTGAGGGTAATTACGGGTTTAACGAGATTGAGCTTTGATAGTTCTGGCCTGCTACAACTAGGCATGGAACAAGATAGACTGGGATCACAGGGTGCGCGAGATTTGCTGACGCGCGCCGTCCAGGGTAACAAGGTTATTGTCGTTGAAGATGCCAGCTCTCGTGCTGATGTAGCCTTCTGCAGAGTTGTCCCTGGACGTTGGCTATCAGCAAATGGAAGCAAGTTGCCTGCATACGTCGTCTTAATTGATTTTTCCGATTTTCGACAGATTATCGGTGATGATGGAGCGCGAGCTGCGTTTGACGTGGGATGGGGATTTCTTCATGAACTAGATCATGTGGTTGCCGAATCGAGCGATCCTGATGAACCTGGTGACATAGGTGAATGTGAAGCCCATATCAACGCCATGCGTCGCGAAATTGGATTACCTCAACGCGTGGACTATTTCTTTACCGAATCTTCACTAAGAGTAGATCCTAACTTCGGTACCAGACTGGTCCGACTCGCCTTCGAACAATACGACAACGGCAGATCTCGCAAGCGACGTTACTGGCTGACCTGGGATTCCAAGGTTGTCGGTGGCTTGATCGCGAATGGCCAAACAGCAGTTGTCCGTTCCGCACGAAACCCTTCCCACTAGATTCAATTCAATAGTAATTCTATCCGGGTGTGCCGTCCTTAAGCGCAGCCGATGCTAGTGTAAATCCTAGAAGGTATCGTCTCGCAGATTTATTGAATTTGAGTCGTGATATCCGCGAGCTTTATTGAGGGTCTACTATCTGACGCGCGAGCAAAAGCACGTCTAGTGTGAGCGATTGTCGTAAGGTGGTTTCGCATTCAACGAGACAGCCCGCAAGCGACTGGGATGTGCTTCCTCCGACATTTTCTGAAGGGTGGAGTGAACCTCAAGAAGGACCTCTTTAAGCTTGAGCAAATCCTGCGGGGAGTGTTTGTTCGCCAAAATGGCGGCAGCAATCTCGCTGCTTAGTTCATTCGAAATAGCCATGCTTCAAGGGGTCTCTGGAACCGAAATGCCGAGGTTGTATTTTTGAAGAGGGCCCATCCTAGTTTGGGGGTGTTACGTTGATGTTAATTCGGTGTTAATTAATAAGAAGGGCTTTCAAGATCCCTCGGCGTGCACCGCTGCTCCCCGCCACTCGGCTTAGTTAACTACTTGTCGCTAGAATGCCTTGTCGGGCCTCAGCCTTCCTTAACAAACATTTAAGGCGCAATTCACAGTCCTTTAACTGAACGGGCATATCGTGTCGACTTGAAGAAACAAAGTCTGAATACGGCGTGACTTCAGTTCTTGAAGTCAAATTTCCAAGTCTTTCCAAAGTCTGATTTATTGGACCATCCATCAACACAGGAGAATCTTATGTACTTCAGGATGCCCCCGCGTCTTAACCGCGCGTCGATCGTATTCTTAGCTCTTGCAATCATTTCACTACTGCCAATTTTGGTGCGTGCACAGACCGACCAGGGGCGAATCGTTGGGACTGTTACAGATGCCAACGGTGGTTTAGTTCCAGGCGCAGCAGTTTTAGTCAAAAACGAACGGACCGGGGAGGAGCGCACCGCTACTACTAATGAAGCTGGCTATTACATAGTGGCCGCGTTAAGGCCGTCGATCTATACCGTGACGGCGACCGCGCAAAATCTTACTGTGAAGCTGTCTGGCGTTCAGTTGTTGGTTGGTCAGGAATTGAATCTAGGCCTCACATTACAAGCGACAGGCGTTGAAGCAAAAGTCGACGTTGTCGCTTCGGGTGATACCGCGATCGATAGCGGATCAGCGGCTATGGGGGTGAACGTCAGTCCGCGCGAAGTCGAGGCATTGCCATTAAACGGCCGACAACTATCACAGTTGTACTTGCAGGCTCCCGGCTCAGTAAACAGCGGATCGGGGACCTATGGTGACATTCGTTTCTCGGGTCGCGCCGTCGAACAAAATGAGATTCGCTACGACGGAATCGAGGGAACCGCGATTATCGATACGTCGCCAGGTAATCTTAACGGCGAAGTCCCAACGCCATTTCGCCTCCAGTCTTCGCTCGAAAACGTTCAGGAGTTTCGAGTCGATTCGAATAATTATCCCGCGGAGTTTGGAACCGGAACAGGTGGTCAGATCAGCGTGGTAACAAAATCGGGTGGAAATGCTTTTCACGGTTCTCTCTTCGAATACTTGCGTAATGACGCGCTCGACGCTGCCAACTTCTTCGACAACATCATTGGACAAAAGAGTAAGCTGCGTTTGAACCAGTTTGGCGGTTCAGTTGGTGGGCCAATCAAGAAGGACAAAGCGTTCTTCTTTTTTTCATACGAAGGGTACCGGCTGCGGGCTGGCATCAATTCAATCGAAACCGTTCCAGGCTTGTCATCTCGCATTTGTCCCGGTGGAGTGATTGTTGGCACCACTACAGCGTGCAGTGCCGCGACTACAGCTTTGATTCCTGCGTTTCGTGCGCCGGATGTTGCCGTCTTGAGAGTTGGACCAGACCTCTTCGACACGGTCCAACGCCAGGCTACGAATAACGTAAACGAAAACTCCTTTGCTCTGCGGCTCGATTATAGAATTAATCAAAAGCATTCCACGTATTTCAGGTTTTTCAGAGATCAGGGAACGAATGACCAGCCGGAAGGGGTGACCGGACGCAGGGTGCTCATCCGCAGTATTCCCCAAAACGGTGTGGTTGGGGTTCAGTCCGTTTTGACGCCGACAGTGCTCAACGAATTCAAGGTTGGCTATAACAGCGCGTTATCCCGAATTAACGGAGTGGCGCCCCCTTTTCCTGGAATTGACTTGTCGGCTTTGTCCCTCAATATCGCGGGTAGCGTTGCCGGCTTTGCCCTTCCTGGACAAGGGGCAAATGCGGGGGTAGCCACCCCCGGCGGACTGGTCCGTGCGAATAGCGCGACCAACGGACGGGCACAACCCTATACGCCATATACGGTCTCCTTCATCGATAATGTGAGTTGGACTCGCGGAAATCATTCGGTGAAATTCGGCGGTGAGCTTCGCCTGGTTCGAATGTGGACTGACCGTGTTGGGGGTACAACCTACACATGGTCCAGCATCAACAACTTCCTGGCGAATTCGCTTCAATCGACACAGTTCCTCGGAGACGTTTCGGCTCCGTCGCCATTCTTCAATGGTTCGTCGGGTCAGCCTCAGCCGAGACAAAACTACTACATTGGTTATGCTCAGGATGAGTGGAAACTCAAACCGAACTTAACCTTGAACTATGGTTTGCGCTATGAGTACTACTCGCCACTGGACGAGAAGGACGATCGTCAAATTTTCTTTGATATCAACACGGGTGTGTTGCGTGATCCTACGACGAAGCCCTTCCAATCATCGAAGACCAATTTTGGTCCGCGTGTGGCGTTGACGTGGTCACCGAATCCTTCGGGTACCGGTTTCTTCGCGGGAGGAAACACAGTGATCCGCGGTGGCTTTGGCATGTACTACGGGCCAGGTCAAACGGAAGATCAAATTCAGCCGATTGAGTCGAACCGCATTAGCTCAACGGTCAACGGCGGCACCTTTCCGCAAGATACTAATGCGATTATCGCGGGCTTCGTAAGCAATCCAAATAATCGTTCGTATCAGCCGCGTGCTTACGCGAACGAGTACAAAATTCCAGAGAGGATTTACCAGTACACCGTCTCGATCCAACAGCAGTTGCCTTACCAGATTGGGTTTACCGCAGCCTATGTGGGTTCACAAGGTCGTAACTTATTCTTGCGTAGCGTTGCAAATCGCATCCTGCCTGGGCAAACAACCATCGCTGATGGCACTACGCTGCCAAATACCTTTGGCGTAGTGAATCGTACGAACGCAGCGGGACAGGTCATCGCTGTGAATACGATTCGCGAGTTTTCGCTTGTCTCCGGCACGTCGTCAGTCCAAAACCCGTACGCAGAGGTCGACTATAAGACGAGCGGTGGCCAAGACAACTATCGGGCTTTACAGTTGTCTCTGGCGCGTCGATTGAGCAGTGGGGTGACGATGAACGCTCAGTATTCATTTGCACGAAGCTTTGGAAACACTACCGGCTCAAACGAAGCTCGCACTGCTGCAAACAATGCACGTGCCATCTCCGATTTCGACTACGACAACGGTTACAACAATTTTGACGTGCGCCATACCTTTAACCTTAGTGCAATTTACGACCTGCCTTTTGGTGAGGGGAAACGTTATGACATGGGCGGACTTCGAAATGCGATTCTAGGTGACTGGTCAGTCGGCACGATTGCAAATGCTCGATCAGGTTTGCCGCTCGAAATAGGAATCGTTAGACCTGACGTAGTTATGCAGTGTAAGAATGCAGCAGGTTGTGTAGTGCCAACCGGTGCCGGCGGAGCTACAACTACGTTCGCCAACGGTTTCGTAGCTCAACTCCCGGGTACTATCAACGCCGCGAATCCCTTACCTCCCGGATTCACTGCTGTCGTGAATACTCCAGGGGGCGGCGCATCACGAAACGTGCGCAGACCAGATTTTGTTCCTGGTGTAAATCCTTATCAGGACGCTGACCGTCTAATACTTAACCCGGCGGCTTTTACTACTCCTGCACCGGGTACCTTTGGCAACGTACCCCGCAATGCGTTGCGTGGTCCAAACTTCAATCAGCTTGATCTGATTTTCAACAAGCGATTTAGATTCAATGAGAGTACGAATCTCGAATTTCGGACGGAAATCTTCAACATCTTCAACCATACGAACTTTGATATTCCAGGTTCTCGTCTGAACCTGGCTCTCCCGGCCGTAAGTTTGGCTGGAGGCGTCTACACGTTTGGCAACAGCAATGTTAACCAGCCTGGCCAAGCGTACACGCAGGGCGCCGCGGGTGGCACGTTTGGCTTGTTACGACAAACTGTAATTCGTGATGTTGGGCTAGGAACGAGTCGTCAAATTCAGTTCGCCCTTCGACTCAACTTCTAAATGCTTAACTCTGGGAGGTCGTCAGGAGCAAAGACGGCGACCTCCCTTTTTCATGCTGGGTGGAATTCATATG
>DATEXA010000542.1:0-3679 GCA_035257465.1 Pyrinomonadaceae bacterium
TCTTTAACTCTCTTCGCCGGCTCTTTGTGAAGCCGAAGAAAGTTAACGACTCGCCCGCCGTCTCAACGGGCCTGTCAATAGTATCCGAAAGCCAGGTATCTGGCAGTGCACTAAGCTCTGAAGAGTTAGCGCAGCTCGAGCCATACGAAGACGCCATTATCGGTGGAGAAGTGGTTGAGTCTGTCCCTACAACCAATCTTGTCAGAATCAAGTTTATCCATTCGAATCCGGAGTTGGCGCAAAAGGTCGCAAACACACTCGCAGATGTTTTTGTGAACAACAATTACGAGCGCTCGCACATCGGGTCTACCAACGCCGAAGTGCTGCTCGCCAAAGAAATTGCCAATCTCCAGACAAAGATCAAGCACGACCAGGAAGTCAAATTCAATTACGCCAAGAGCAAGAACTTACCTTTGGTAAACGACACGGCCGGGAATTTGGAAGCGACGCGCCTCGCAACATTGAGTGGGCAGTTACTTACGGCTGAGAACGAACGCAAAAACCTTCAGGCGCAGCTTGAAGCTGCCAGGAAGGAACAGGACCCTTTTTCCATTCCTGACGTCAATACTTCTGGCCGTGTTGAAAAGTTACGTGATCGCATTTCCTCGCTAAAAGAAAGGCGCGATTCACTGCTGGTTGTGTATAAGCCTGAATGGCCCGAAGTAAAAAAGATTGATGCGGAAATTAAAGGGGTGCAAGCGGAGCTCGACAAGGCACCGGCTGAAATCGTCACTTCAATTCAGCGGCGTTACGAGGCGTCGGTCGCAAGAGAGAATCTCCTGCGGCGCTCATACGAGCAACAAAAGGCAACGACCACCCAGCAGACTCGGGATCAGATCGATCTACTGGCAATGACGCAGGAGCTTGAAACTAACAAGCAGATTCTGAACACGTTGTTGCAACGCCAGCGCGAGTTTTCTGTAACTAATGGTGATCGATCTAATGAGGTCACGGTCTCGACATATAGTCGTCTTCCGAAGGAGCCAATCGGCCCTCAACGATTTCGCAATATCCTGGTCGCTGCGATTCTCTCTCTCGCTGCCGGTATAGGTCTCGCCTTTCTTCTCGATTTTCTCGACGACACTGTTAAGTCCGTCGATGACGTAGATCGATATATTCACCTGCCGGCGTTGGCATTGATTCCGGCCGGGAAAGGTGGCCGTCTGGCTGCCATTGCCGCCCCAGTTCAAGGTCAGCCACCGTCTACTTCGGATATAACGGCGCTTGCGATGGTTCGCGACGTTCGTTCTCCGATTGCCGAATCATATCGCCACCTGCGCACCTCTCTCTTGCTGTCTTCCGCAGGTCAGCCGCCGAAGACGATCTTGATTACTTCAAGTCAACCTTCGGAAGGGAAAACTACAACGGCAATCAACACGGCCTTCATGCTTGCGCAAACAGGGGCGGAGGTTGTGATCATTGACTGTGATTTACGTCGACCACGACTACACGCCGAATTTAATTTGGCGAATTCTGGGGGCCTTACAACAGTGCTTTCCGGCGAACGCGACGCCGATCGTTTCTTACAGCCTCTTCCCGGAACTGCAAATCTGAGAGTGCTTACCTCAGGCCCGGTCCCTCCGAATCCTGCTGAATTGATCGGATCGGAAGAAATGCGAAAACTCCTGGGTGAACTTAGTAAGCGGTTCGCGCACATTATTCTTGACTCTCCTCCAGCAATCTCTTTCACAGATGCCTCGATTCTATCTACCATGGTGGATGGTGTTGTGCTGGTGGTTCACGCTGGCAGAAGTTCACGTGCTGTCGTCAGACGAGCCAAACAACAGTTACTCGACGTAGGCGCTCACATTTTCGGGGTAGTGCTTAATAACGTGAAGAAGTTCGACACTCAAGAATACTATTACTCCGGATACTACTCGAAGTACTATGCTGATTCTGACACTGACGCTGACCCAAATTCTGCAGCAGGCGAGCGCGCTTAAATTGGTTCGTCCTTAAGTGAGTCATTCACAGCAGATCAGCACGATGTAATGATTGCAATGCGGCGTTTCCTCCCCGTGCTGTGAACTGAACGCAGTAGATCACGAAATCTACGGCACGGTGATCTCGAAAGTCCCTTAACCGGTCGCGATCTTCGTACAGTTTTTGAGGAAATGTGACTAGACTAGATCCAATAACCAATCGCTAAACGCTTCCTAGTGCACATCTGGAAACCTAATCCGAATCAGCTCAATGAAGATTCTGTTGGGTCAACTCAAGAGACTCCGAACAAGGTCTTCTATATTTGGACTCTCACGACCGGATGGGTGTGATAAATGAACATGTAGATATATTTTCATAGATTGGCGGAAAGAGCGTGCGCAGACGCTATGATCTAACGAAGTCGCAAGGTGAGAGGTCGGGATAGCGACGACACGCGTTTGAAGGAGATTCTGCAATGTGAGCCGCAAATCTCTCTGGAAACGGGCTTGCCGAACACGTACTCTTGGATTTCGCAAGAGCTAGAAAAGGCTCTACGACCATTCCTTCACTCGTCATGAGCTGAGAAAAATACCCATAAAAGAGAGTTGAAGAATACTGATTCATTGGGCTGGTCCGTTTTTGTCGTAGGCATCTTCGGAGTCTTTCGAGCGATAATTGACACATGAAAATCAGTGTTGTCATTCCTGTGCGCGATGAAGAGAGTTCTATTCGCACTCTGCTGGATAACCTGCTCGCTCAATCGCACCGGCCAGATGAAATCGTTATCACTGATGGCGGTTCCACGGATGCTACACGTGAGATTGTTTTTGAATACATTCAATCAGGCGCACCTATTAAGTTGATTGAAGTCGACCATGCACTTCCAGGACGTGGTCGAAACCTCGCTGCCCGCGCTTCGCAGTTCGATTGGATCGCACTTATTGATGCAGGAATTCGACCCGACCAAAACTGGCTGCGTCTCCTTGTCTTGAAAGCCGAAGGAGAAAACTCCATCGACGTGGTATATGGCTCCTGGGCTCCAATCACTGATACTTTCTTCAAAGAGTGCGCTGCAATTGCTTATGTTCCTCCGCCGATTCTAACCAATGGCGCATATTTACGTCCGCGTTTCATCGCATCAGCGCTAATGCGGAAAATTGTATGGCAGGCGGTAGGTGGCTTTCCTGAACATCTGAGATCAGGTGAAGATCTCGTGTTCATGAATAATATCGAAGCTGCAGGTTATCGATGTGTCTCTGAGCCCCTCGCGTTAGTTCATTGGGAGCTTAAGCCTTCCTTAAGCTCGACGTTCAGCCGGTTTGTTTCGTACTCGCGCAACAACATTCGCGCTGGATTATGGCGACAGTGGCAGTTCACGATTCTTAGCAGGTATGCTGTCTTATTGATTTCAACGCTACCTGCAATACTCTTTGGCCCACGGTGGCTCCTACTGCCGTTTACTGCGTGCGTGTCAATGTGGTTTGCGCGCGCGCTTGTTGCTATCAGACGCAATCGAGTTTGTTATCCCGCTACACTCATGCGTAATCTCGGCCGAATGTTTGTCATAGCATCCATAATCGTGGTGCTTGACGCTGCGGCGATCATCGGTACATTCGAATGGCTACTAAAGGATAGCTTTCGCGCAAACGCTCGGGCGACGGTGGAGGCTGACGATGGTGCTTGAAGATCGGCGTGCACTGTTTATTTCTTACAACGGCATGCTCGACCCCCTGGGACAATCCCAGGTCATTCCATA
>DATEXA010000543.1:0-10536 GCA_035257465.1 Pyrinomonadaceae bacterium
GCAACGAAAAACTAACAAGGAAGCTACAGAATGTGATGATTGTAAGCTGCATAGGACATCTCACCTTTTTCTCGGCACTCTACAAAGACGAATGCCCTGACCTGGTAGGTGCGCCATCGGTTGACTGTTGATTTTATTGAACGGCGAACTCTACGTAACTGTTAGTTTTGACAGGCAAACGGCAATGCCGTCAGCTGTCGAACGGATTGGAGGACAGGGTTGGTTACACATCGTTGGGACGCTCTAAACTTATATGAACTAAATACGCTTTGTGAGAGTCAAGAACGATCCGTAGCGGAATGTCGAGCGGCCGTAAAGTGACTTGTTGTTAACTCTGAGACCTTTGACTCCTCGTAGCTAGCTTCCTTACCTCCACCACCCATGCCCTGCAAATCACCTTCTTCAGCAAGAGTGAAATCATCAGCATCCAAAAAACTACGTTTTGACGATTCGCTCAAAAGCTTAAGTTGCTGGCGCAGTAGCGGTGCGCGACGATCTGGTAAGGTCTCAATTAAGTTCTCCAACATCGCTCTCAGCCGTCGCATGATCTGAATACTATCGCGACCATATTGTCGTATCTCAGTTACTGCCAAATGAACAAAGTCCTCCCAGTTCGGCGTGCGATACATAAGGCGTAGCTTCCCTTTTCTATCCACTTCACGGCCTTCAGCCAGACTGCGGCTACCAACATCTCGCAAGAGATGATGAATTTGATCGATCGCTAATACTGCTGTGGTCGGGTCGTTGATCGCCGGTGAAAGTGCTTTAGAAGCTATGTCAACGATAATGCGGAACGCAAACATTGGGTCTTGATCGAGATTCCGCTCCTGGCTGATCGCGACTGCTTTGTGGAAACTCTCATCTCGAATATTCTCGCCCCCGTTAAAGATGCGGAACAGAGGATCACCGGACGCCACGTAGTCGCCTACCTGCGGCACCAGTTCCAAGAGACAGTTTGAGCGCTCAGCCAGAGAGACGAGGCCTTTCAAGTCGAACGACAAGACAACTCCGTCTACCTTATTGACGACTACTCGTCCGTCCTCATCTCTAATGCCTTCGGCAGGCTCCAGGACATTTGAAATTCCGTCATCGAGTCTCAACGGGTAGACACTGCGAATAACTTCTCTACCTGCGAAAGCAACAACTTGAAGAGCAGAGCTTGGTCTAACAGTTTTACCGATGCTGTCGATGAAAAATAGGAAGAGCGCAAGGTTGACCAGGAATCCGTAGGCTGCAAGGTAGCTAGTCAAAAATGGAACAGTATTCTCAATTCGAACGAGCGCTGCCACCGAAAACGTGAACGTAAAAACAAATGCTGACAAACAAAGCTTCCTGGCCGTATTGCGGTAGACCAAGGCAATTACCCTCGGAGTGAGCTGAGCGCTGGCCAGTTGCACGACAAGCAGGACTGCGGACGAACCAACGACCACCAATGTAAATAACGCGGCGGCCACGGTGCTCATCACCACGCGTGCAGTATCCTGGCTGAGATTCATTCTCCAACCGAGAGCTGACTCAATTCTGGTAAGCAGTGCTGCCACAACCAACGCCACAATTATGCTTAGCGAAGGAAAGATCCATATCGAATTGTGGATATAGAGTTTGAAGCGATACCGCTCAAGCCAATTCATGATGAATCTCTCACCGTCGCTATAATCGAAGTTGGACCGTTGTTGCGCTTATGAAGGCATTACTGTAAAGACACCTGATGTCAGAGGTACTGTTATTTTTGACAGGACACAGAACGCCGCCTTTGGTCTGTCTGGTCGCTTGGGATTTCAAGTGGCCCTGTCAGTATTGACAGTATAAATTGCCACTAAGATTTTTAGGATTGGTAACTGACGTTAGCGAGTGGATGCAGGATAAACAACTAACTCGCGCAACGTTTGGGACGTGTGCGGTTGCGGTCATTTTAAAAAGGACGGCATTAATGCACACCCCTGATGGGTCGGGACAACAGGAGGTCTCGACCCATCTCTTTTCTATTTGTTGGTTGTGAGGATCCCAGACCACTGAAGGGACCAGCGACAGGTTGAGTTAGCGCAAATGCTGCTGCCACTTCTTGTGCAAGTCTTAGAGACTTACGCGCCTCAACTATCCACTATTTCGACGCTGAATCCTGATTTGGATAATTGCATTCATTACCGCGAAGAGGAAAGCGGTGGACAGTCCACATAACAAGACTCCTGCGATGCCCTCAATCCCACCGAGCAATCGCCATCGCTGCGGCAGCAAAACGTCTCCATAACCGATCGTGGTGTAGCTGCTCAACGAAAAGTAGACAGCGGTCTCAAAATCGTTGAACCATCCGTTACTGTAGTAAAAAATTCCCCACACGGCGATGCCAACTAAATGCAACAACATCATCATCAAAAAAAGAACGAGTAACAAAATTCCATAACCCACCATCGGTACTGTTCGCTCCAGATAATCTCGCCGGTGTAGCAGCCATTCAGCTATTAAAAGCATTCCCGTTACGTGAAGTAACAGGCAAAAAAATGCAATCATTAGTGCCACTAAGAGTTCGATGTGCATCCGTTGCAGACCTACACCGCTAACGATTCTGGCGGTTAGTATTTCGCAAATACCCTCTGTGACCGCACTGTCAATTCTGCCAGTATTGACACCCATCTCACCGTCCTAAAATCCACTCCGATAGTCACCAGGTCAGACTCATTCCACGACTCAGGACGGGAGAAGAAATGAAAATCCTGCATAGACCCAGCATGAGCGTTTTGTTGCTTGGGGCGATCATGCTGATTTCGTCATTGATTAGCTTAGGCTGCAAGAGCAAAAATGCACATAATAATGCCACTGCTCAACCTCCGCCTCCTTCGGTGGTCGTTGCCTCAGTCGACCAAAAAACCGTTCCCATTTATAGCGAATTCGTTGGCCAAACACGGGCTGATAACACGGTTGAACTTCGTGCGCGCGTCGAGGGAATTCTGCAGAAGGTCTACTTCAAAGAAGGCTCGCACATTAAGAAGGGCCAACTCCTATTCACGATAGACAAGCGTCCCTTTGAGGCGTCACTGCAATCGGCCAAGTCACTAGCCGCCAAAGCCGTTTCAGACCTGGCACAAGCGCAGCAACGAACTGATGTGCTTCAAGCTCAGGCCCAGTTGTTAGACGCTAAGGCGGTTTTGACCCGAGCTGATCAGGACGTGGCTCGTCTTGTTCCTCTCGCAAAGGAAAAGGCTGTTACCGAACAAGATCTCGACGCTGCAATCGCTAACCAAAAGTCAGCGAAAGCACAGGTAGATTCGCGACAGGCGAATCTGACGAATCTTGAAGCATCGGTGAAGTACACGATCGAGCGTGCTCAAGCCGAGGTCAGTGGCACCAAAGCAAGAGTCGACCAGGCGCAACTCGAGCTAAGTTATTGCGACATCTACTCCCCCCTTACTGGAATAATCGGGTTTCTTCAAGTTGATGAAGGTAACCTTGTAGGACGCGGCGACGCGACACTCCTGGCCACCGTCTCAGCATCCGATCCTCTACTCGTTGACTTCAGCCTTAGTGAAATTGAGTACCTGAAAATGACAGATGCTGAAAAGGCTGGCTCTCGAGCGAAGGGGTTGCGTTTCGATTTGCTTTTATCCGACGAAAGTGTTCATCCGTACCAGGGCCAATTCAAGGTTTTAGATCGAGTCGTCGATCCGACAACCGGAACGATGAAGGTCGAAGCGGTGTTTCCTAATCCCAACAGTTATCTGAGGCCCGGACAGTTTGCTCGAGTCCGAGTCGCAGTTGCGGAACGAGAGAATGCGATCCTGATTCCACAACGTGCAGTTCAGGAACTTCAAGGCGCAAAGACTGTCATGGTGGTTGACGCCCAGAACAAAGTCTCGGTGCGGACTATCAAGGTGGGTGACAAGGCTGACAAAGATATTGTGGTCCTCGAAGGGCTTAACGCGGGTGAGCGCGTAATCGTCGAGGGGATGCAAAAAGTAAGGCCCGGCGGCGAAGTCAATCCATCAGTAGTTGGTGAATCGACGAGTAAGACTCAGGGGGGCTGATGAGTCATGTCTAACTTCTTTATCAACCGCCCGATTGTTGCCATTGTAATTTCAATCCTGACGCTTCTGATTGGCGTCGTTGTAATTCGTGGTCTATCAATTGAACAATATCCTTTTCTTGCGCCTCCGAATATTCGTGTAACTGCTACCTATCCTGGCGCCTCAGCAGAAGCTGTCGAACAATCAGTAGCAACTCCGGTCGAGCAGGAAGTCAACGGCGTCGACCGCATGATCTACATGAAATCGTCCAACACGAGTGACGGTCGCATGTTGCTTGATGTGAACTTCGAAGTAGGAACTGATCAGGACACTGCCAACGTTCTAACTCAGAACCGAGTTTCTACAGCCGCCGCGCGACTCCCAGCTGAAGTGAACCAACAAGGTGTAACGGTTAAGAAGCAAAGTCCCAGCATTTTGATGTTGATTTCGCTCTTCTCCCCCGGTGACGCTTACGATGCGAATTTCCTTATCAACTACTGCGGAATTAATTTGCGTGACCAGATTCTGCGAATTCCTGGTATTGCCCAGGTTGATCTATTTGGCGGCACTGACTACGGTATGCGCGTTTGGATTAAACCTGACAGGCTCGCGAAATTAGGACTAACTCCCGCCGACGTTATTTCAGCAATCAAAGAACAGAATCTACAGGCGCCAGCAGGAAAAGTGGGTGGAGCGCCAACTCCGAAAGATCAGGAATTCACGGAAACCCTTAGCGCGCCCGGCCGACTCATCACTCCAGAAGAGTTTGAGAACGTGATCGTTCGTCAGACAGCTAGCGGTTCGGTTGTTCGCATAAAAGATATCGGAAGAGCAGAACTCGGTTCGCAGGACTACAACTCGTTTGGTCGACTAAATGGAAAGCCCGGCGGCGCGATGGCTGTCTATCTTCTCCCAGGCGCCAATCAACTTAAAGCAGCAGAGACGATCTACGAAACAATGGAACACGCTAAATCCCTGTTCCCACCGAACATGGATTACAAGATCGTCTACGACACGACGCCTGCTGTCGAAGCCTCGATTCATGAGATTCTGAAAACGTTCGTTGAGGCTCTGATACTCGTCACTCTCGTCGTCTTCATCTTTCTGCAGAACATCAGAGCGACGATCATTCCGCTTCTCACCATTCCTATTTCTCTCGTCGGCACATTTATCTTCTTTCCGCTCCTCGGCTTCTCCGTAAACACGCTTTCAATGTTTGGCCTGGTACTCGCGATTGGTATCGTGGTCGACGACGCGATCGTGGTTGTGGAGGCGGTTATCCATCACCTCGAACATGGTCTGCCACCCAAAGAAGCAACGATCAAAGCGATGAGTGAAGTCTCTGCGCCGGTTATAGGCATAGCTCTGATTCTTTCCGCCGTATTTGTTCCCGTTGCGCTATTGGGTGGTCTGGTTGGGAGCATGTACAAGCAGTTTGCTCTAACCATTGCGATATCGGTGTTGCTTTCAGCCTTCAACGCACTGTCGCTAACTCCCGCACTTTGTGCGTTGCTCTTGAAAGAACCTAAACCGATGCGAGGCCCGCTTGGTGTGTTCTTCCGTGGATTCAATAAAGTTTTTGACGTAACCACAGCCGGTTACGTTCACGTATCTCGCCTGCTCGTCCGCCGTGGAATCATTACTATCGGTATCGTAGGTGTCGTTATCCTTGGCGCCCTGTTCTTTGCGAAACGAATCCCTGCCGGATTTATTCCAGATGAGGACCAGGGAATATTGGGTATCAACGTGCAATTGCCTCCCGGAGCTTCTCTGGAACGCACAAGTACGGTGCTAAAGAAAGTAGAGGAGATACTCGCCAAAACGGAGGGCATTGAGTCGTATCAGACGATTGGTGGTTACGGCGTTGTTACCAACACTTATCAGTCCAACTACGGTTCACTCTTCGCGAGGCTTAAACCCTGGGAGGAACGTCACGGGGAAGAATTGCACGTCAAAGGAATCATGGCGGGACTCCAAAAACAGTTTGCCGCGATTCCAGAAGGCGTGATATTTCCGTTCAATATCCCAACCCTCAGCGGCTTCGGCGCTGCGTCAGGTTTCAATTTTCTGATCCAGGACCGCACGGGAACTATGACGGTGGATGAGTTGGGTGAACAGACAAGAAGATTCATCGCCGCGGGCCGTCAACGACCTGAACTCGGCAATCTCTTCAGTTCGTTCGACCCCAACTATCCGCAGGTGAAAGTAGATTTGGATCGCGAAAAGGCACGAACCCTGGGTGTTCCTGTCAACGAAGTTTTCCAAACAATGTCAGCGGCAATGGGGGGAGCGTTTGTAAACGACTTCAACAGATTTGGACGGCTCTACCGTGTGTATGTCCAGGCGGAATCGACGGACAGGTTGAAGGCAACGGATATAGGGAACATCTACGTCCGCTCCAGAACAACGAATTCGATGGTTCCGCTTTCGACGTTGGTAACCATAAAAGACATCGCCGGCACTGAACTTACGACGCGCTTCAACTTGTTACGATCTGTAGAGCTCCAGGGATCACCAGCGCGCGGTTATACGTCTGGTCAAGCGTTGGCAGCGCTTGAAGAAGTCTTCGCGCAAACGATGCCTAAGGAGATGAGTTTCGCGTACTCGTCTCTTTCATATCAGGAAAAGATCGCGCCACCGCCTGGTCCCACACTGATACTGGCAATCATCTGCGTCTTTTTGTTGCTTGCTGCAATGTATGAGAGTTGGCGCTTGCCATGGGCCGTGCTCCTCGGATCGCCGTTGGTGGCATTGGGCGCACTGTTTGGCGTTTGGATATATGGTTACGACAACAATGTCTACGTTCAAATCGGCCTGGTTATGTTAATCGGCCTTGCCGCTAAGAACGCGATCCTGATCGTGGAGTTTGCGAAGGCAAAACACGATGAAGGGTTGTCCCTTGAAGACGCAGCGCTCACATCGGCCCGCTTGCGTTTTCGTCCAATCCTGATGACGGCTTTCGCTTTCATCCTCGGTGTTATCCCACTGATGAAAGCAAGTGGCGCAGGGGCCGGCGCACAAAACGTGATGGGTGTAGGCGTGTTCTTCGGCATGCTCGTCGCTACTGCTTTGGGAGTATTCATCATCCCAGGGAATTTCACGTTCGTCCTTAGCCTGGGAAGTCGTTGGCGCAAGAAGGCACCTGCACCGCAACCAGTACCGGCTACGGCCGACGCAGGAGGTGAACATTAATGAAGCGCGTAGTTCTATCTCTATTATTCGTGTGCGCGTTTCACACGTATGTCGTTTGCCAGAAATACCAACGCCCGAAGGTGCAAACTCCAACCGTGTTTCGCGGAGACCCTGCAACTCAGCCAGATCCTCAATCACTGGCGGACGTGAAGTGGTTCGACCTATTCAAAGATGAGAAGTTGCAGGAGCTGATACGTGAGGCTCTCGCGAACAACTACGACCTCCGCGAGTCTGTCGCCCGCATCGACGCTGCTCGCGCGAATTACGGTATTGTTCGCTCAGATCAGTTTCCTAATATCGGACTCAGCTCAGATGTGGTGAATGAAAGGTTGTCACGAAGTGGGTCAGTTACTCTTCCTGAGCCCTTTAAACGCGATCGATCTTTCGGGAGTGTTCTCTTAAATCTGCTCAGTTTTGAGCTGGATATCTGGGGAAGGCTGCGTAAAGAAACCGCTGCCGCGAAGTCAGATCTATTAGCGACGGAAGAAGCGCGCAGAGCAGTCATTGTGACCCTTATTGGAGACGTGGCCACTTCCTATTTCAGTTTGCGTGAGCTCGACTATGAACTTGAAATATCAAAGACTACTCTCACCTCCCGACAAGAGTCGCTCCGAATAATTACGCTCAGACAGCAACGTGGCGTTGCGACCTTATTGGAAGTTCGCGAGGCTGAGAATCTCGTTTACAGTGCTTCTGAAACAATACCGGACATTGAACGAGCAATAAACGCTACTGAAAACTTTCTGAGCTTTCTCACCGGCCGAAACCCTTCGAGTATTGCACGCGGATTGAGTCTGACCGACCATCAGTTCCCGGTGAGTGTACCCGCTGGTCTGCCTTCGGATTTAATCGAACGAAGGCCTGACATCAGAGCGGCCGAAAATAGTTTGATTGCCGCGAACGCTCGTATCGGTGTTGCCAAGGCAGAATACTTTCCGCGAATTTCACTTACGGCCTTTCTCGGATTCGAGAGTGGTGAGCTATCGAATCTCTTTAAAAACAGCAGGAACGTTTGGTTTCTAGGAGGGGAGCTTACTCAACCAATCTTCACAGCTGGACGTTTGAAGTCAAATGTTCGCTTTTCACAGGCTCAGCGCGACTTCTTGTTGACGGACTATCAAAAAACTATCCAGGAAGCGTTTCGCGAAGTTTCAGATTCACTGGTTGCTTATCAAAAAGTAAGAGAAGTTCGCGAGCAACGCGAGTTGCTGGTAGCGGCACTGCGCGACCGTTCGCGTCTCTCTTATCTGCGTTACACCGGCGGCGTTGCGACGTTGTTAGACGCTCTCGATGCTGACAGAAGTTTATTTGATGCCGAGCGCAGCCTCGCCGCAGCGCGTAGGGATGAACTCATCAGTGTTGTGCAACTCTACAAATCACTTGGCGGCGGTTGGCAATAGAAAAGGAAACCAACGTGAAGCTAAAGGACGTTATTAAGAAGTCGAAGCCATTCGCCGAGCCATTTTGTGTAACGGACGGTAAGAGTTTCCGTCTCAAACAAGTGGACCCTGGCGATACCCTGGACCTGAAATCAGAAGATAAGTCCCGAGCCAAAGAAGCACTTGCAGTTGGTGTTCAAGCGCTCGCTGAATTGCAGGACATGTTGTATGCCCAGGATCGCTGGGCTGTTCTTTTCATCTTCCAAGCGCTCGATGCCGCAGGCAAGGATGGCGCTATCAAACACGTAATGTCAGGCATTAATCCGCAGGGATGCCAGGTCTTCTCTTTCAAGTCTCCATCGGCAGAGGAACTTGACCACGATTTTATGTGGCGCTGTCTGAAGGAACTCCCCGAACGCGGACGCATTGGCATTTTCAATCGGAGTTACTACGAAGAGACAACCGCAGTACGTATTCACCCGGAGTTCCTTGCCGCTCAGAAGTTACCCGCAGCAGTTGTCGGCAAAAACATCTGGGATGAACGTTTCCGCGATATACGTAATTTCGAGGAGTACCTTTCCTGTAATGGTGTTGTGGTCCGGAAATTTTTTCTTCACTTATCGAAAGGTGAACAGAAAAAGCGTTTTCTCGCGCGGCTCGATGATCCGGCGAAGAACTGGAAGTTTTCAACCAACGATGCCAAGGAAAGAAAGTACTGGGACGATTACATGAAAGCTTATGAGGACACCATCCGAAACACTGCTACCAAGTACGCACCATGGTACGTGATTCCAGCCGACAACAAGTGGTTTACAAGAGTGGCTGTAGCCTCAGCCGTAATTCAAACACTAACCTCGCTTGATCTTGGCTATCCGCGAGTAAGCAAGGACAAGCTCGCGGAGTTAGAGGCAGCACGACAGGAATTGATGAGTTAAGGATACGTAGAGAGGTCAAACCCATTGTGGGCGTTCCGACGGCGGGAGACATTGAAACGGTGGATTCCCAACCGCGAACTCTCTCGCGAATTGTACCCGCAGTACAGTGGCTCGGTTCTTATGAGCGCAAGTGGCTAAGAGCTGACCTGGTCGCTGGTCTAACGTTAGCTGCATACATCCTTCCCGCAGGAATCGGCGACGCGTCACTCGCCGGTTTGCCACCCCAGGCAGGTATCTACGCCTGTTTGTTCTCCGGATTAGTTTTCTGGCTCTTCTGCAGTTCACGTCAAACAGCCATCAGCGTTACGTCTGCCATTTCCCTTCTGGTTGGAGCATCACTCGGAGGATTGGCCGATGGTAATCCTGCGCGCTTTGGCGCCCTGGCAGCCTGCACTGCATTGCTTGTTGCGGCAATCGCTTTCATCGCGTGGCTCGTACGCGCGGGCGCAATCGTAAACTTCATCTCTGAAACTGTAATGACAGGTTTCAAAGCCGGCGTCGCTCTTTATCTCGCCAGTACTCAGTTGCCAAAACTATTTGGTTTCAAAGGCGGAGAAGGCAGCTTCTGGAAGCGAAGTGGTCACTTCATTTCGCATCTCAACGAAACCAATCCTGCATCGCTCACTATCGGATTGGCGGCACTCGCCGTTCTTGTTCTAGGTAAACTGTTTTTGAAGAATCGACCGGTCGGCTTGTTTGTCGTGATCGGCGGAGTTGTTGTCGCATCTCTCCTGCATCTGGACGCACGGGGCGTAAAGCTGCTGGGAGAAGTACCGCAAGGCCTCCCGGCATTGTCATTGCCGGCAGTGCAGTGGAGTGACCTTAACAATCTCCTTCCTCTGGCGATCGCTTGTTTCATGCTCGGTGCAGTTGAGACAGCCGCGATCGGACGAATGTTTGCTGCCAAACATCGCCAACGCTTCGACAGCAATCAGGAGTTCCTTGGTTTAGCTGCCGCCAATCTATCTGTTGGACTGGCTGGCGGTTTTCCGGTTAGCGGTGGAATGTCGCAGTCGTTGGTAAATGAAAGCG
>DATEXA010000544.1:0-28250 GCA_035257465.1 Pyrinomonadaceae bacterium
GTACAAGGGTTGGTGGGGATTAGATAAACCATTCTCTTCGTTGGGACAAAAGACATCCACAGATTACGCAGCGCGGCTTAGGCCGCAACCAAAATAGGCACGCTCCATGACCGCCTTCTGGCATGATCTGTTTGAACCAACAAACGGACAGCTGGAGGCGAGTCATGAAGCGTTTTCTGGAGCGGCACCGCGACCGCATAACCGGAACTCTTTCGGGATTTGATCGAATGCTGTTTCGCGGCACCCTGCGTTCGATAACTCATGTTAAGGGGTTCGAGATCTTTCTGTACAGTCATCACGTGCGCATGAAGGACTTTGCCAATTACGTAGTCCAGCTGTCGGAGCGCTTGGTCGAGCATGCGAAACAACTGGCGAGCGAAGCCGGACGGCCTTATCAGTATTTGCCCTCCTCGAGAGAATCGAAGGAGGAATTGGCGCTGCAGATTGCGAAACGCGACCGTATCAAACGAGGGCTGATCTGTGTGTTTGCCTGTGTCGAACCTTGTCAATCGTTTGATCTGCGAAAAGACCGAGCGAGCGGACATTTGAAACTGGTGGCGAAGGAACGTAAATGCCAGCATCTGTACTTTTATTATTTGGACCGGGAGTTTGGTTTGATGCATGTGCGCTTGCAGAGCTGGTTGCCGTTCAGCATTCAGGTTTGTGTCAACGGACGCGAATGGTTGGCGCGACAAATGGACCGTGCGGGTATTAGCTACCAGCAACGAGACAACTGTTTTTCGTATATAGCTGACCCGCAGCGCGCACAACAGTTGATGGATCGTTTGACGGCGCGCAACTTCAATCCCTGGCTGGATAAGTTGGCGCGAAAAGTGAACCCCTGGATCGATCCGCACACCGGACTGGACCTCAGAAGTTATTACTGGAGTGGCCGACAAATGGAATACGCTACCGATGTGATGTTTCGCAGTGCGAGCAGTCTGGCGGAGCTTTATCCGTTGCTGCTGCGCCATGCCATGTTTCAGTTTGGCAGCGAAGAGGTAATGCGCTTTCTGCAGCGCCACACTAACAAGCGGTTTGCGGGCGAGGTCAGCAGTGACCTGCAACGGCGGGTGGAAGGCATCCGTGTGAAACACCGGGTTGAAGAGAACTCGATCAAAATGTACGACAAGCAAGGCAGCGTGCTGAGGATTGAGACGACCATTAACAACCCCAGACGTTTCAAAGTTCGGAGAAAGGGTTTGCGCCGGGGAAAGCCAGTTATGAAATGGCTGCCGTTGCGCAAAGGGATTGCCGATCTGCGTCGGCGTGCTGAACTGAGTAAGGGCGCTAACGCTCGCTATTTGGATGCCCTGGCCGTCGTCGGTTTGCAGACTCCTTCTTACCAACTGTTGGATGGTGTCAGCGAACCAGTCAAAGCTAAACGGCAGTATCGCGCCTTGCGGCCCATTAGCCCTGAGGACGCCAGCTTGTTTCAAGTTATTCTGCACGGGGAATTTGCTTTACAAGGCTTTCGTAATCGTGATCTGCGTCAAGCCTTGGGAGCGGGCGAGCCGAAAAATAATTCTGCTCGCATCAGTCGTTTGTTGGCCCTCTTACGCGCCCACAAACTCATCTTTAAGGTCTGTAAAACCAATTACTACCGCATCACTCGTAGGGGGCATCAAGTAATGGCCACGGCCTTGAAGTTTCGACAACCTGATCTTGCTCTTTTAGCAGCTTAGTCTCTTGCTAAAAAAACAAGAAGTTGTCGGTTTGCTACGCAGATTTCTTCAACGAGAAGAATTCACTCCATGACGTTCTAAAGAAAATCTGCGTAATCTGCGGATGATGTTTTAGTCTTCGCCTCACGAATCTTGCCCAATCTTTCTTTAGCGTGATAGTTTTTCTTCGTCTCTCAGTCGTAGACAGAGAGTCTCCTCAGCAGCCTCAGGTGGCGAGTTTCTTCTTACCATCGCCGAAGTGACAGTTAGTTAATGGCACAACTAGTCGAATGGGCCCAGAACCCCCAGAGTAGTTGAGTAATATTTATGATGATTAATCCTACTCGGAAAGACCTTGTCGCAGTGGGCATTGCCCTCTGTTTGACGGCATCACTCCTTTCCTGCAGCGCCATTTCGACAAACGAAGAGTTCTTTGGAAAAACTCAGCCTCCGCAACTGAACATCTTTCGCTACGTAACTGGCGACGAACCCCAATCCCTCGATCCACCGATGAGTCTGGGGCAAGGGGAGGCGCGCATCTACATGGCGCTGTACGACGGTCTTGTGGAATACAATCCGAAGAACCTCCGTCCTATGCCATCTCTCGCAGAACGCTGGGACATCAATAACGATTCTTCGGAGTTCACATTCCACCTCAGGCAAACCGGGCGTTGGTCAAACGGTGATCCGATCGATGCGAATGACTTCGTCTATACATTTCGGCGCGCCATCTCTCCACAACTCGCATCGGCTAATGCTTATCTCGCTTACTACATAAAGTATGCGCAGGCGTTCAATGAGAAAGCCGTGTTTGCGCGAGATCCTAAAACCAATCAATTTCTCCTTGCCAAAGATTTTAAAGACAGTGAGACTCCTGAACCGTTGAGTTCGCAACCAGTTGAAGGATCTAAAAATGAATATCCGCCGACCCCGGCGGAAGCGCAGCCGGATAGTGACTCTGCTTTTCACCACTTGATGCACTCACCCACGCGTTTGACTCTTCCGGGAAGTGAAAAGGCCCGGACTAAACTCATTGACAGTAATCCCAAGCTCAAAGCAGGGCTCGTTGGCAAGGAACTCGTGCCGGTGAAGGGTGAGGACATCGGCGTTGAAGCCGTAGATAAATACGTACTGCGAATTTCGTTGGTGCAACCAGCCCCTTTCTTTCTGGGCTTGTTAGCCCATCAGTTCTTCCGATTAGTGCCAAGGAAAACCGTCGAACAGTACGGGGAGCATTGGACCGATCCTGAGCACATCGTGACGTGTGGACCGTTCAAATTGAAGTCGTGGGAGCCTTACAACAAGCTTGTCGTAGAGCGAGATCCAATGTTCTGGGATGCGGCAACAGTAAAGTTGGATGGGATTCAGTTCTATCCAATGTCAGACAACCCGTCGATCATGAATCTGTACAAGGTGGGTGAGATCGATGCTGTTCTGAACCATACGGTGCCAAATGCCTGGCTTGACGTAGTCAGGACAAAGAAGGATTACATGGAAGGCAAGGAAGCTGGCATCGACTATCTTCAGATTAACGTCACCCAACCACCGATGAATGATGTTCGTGTGCGCAAAGCTTTCAACTATGCGGTCGATAAAAATGCGTGGGCAGCGTGGCGGAAGATCGTGAAACCACTAACTGCTTTTACGCCGGAGGGAATTTTCCCTGGCTATTCTCAACCAAAGGGTGATGATTTTGATCCCGAACGAGGAAGACAGTTACTTGGCGAGGCAGGCTATCCCGTGACAAGGAATGCTGATGGCAGTTATTCGTGCCCGAAGTTTCCGGTCAAAGAAGTTGAATACATCTACAACACGCAGGAATCGAACAAGGCGATGGCGGAATGGATGCAAGCACAATGGAAACAAAACCTCGGCATCACCATCAGCCTTCGTAACATGGAATTCAAGACGCTTCTCGAAGTGCGTACAAAACTTGAGTACAAGGGGTTCCTCCGCGGCGGTTGGTCAGCAGATTACATGGATCCATTCACGTTTCTGAGTTTGTTCTACACAGGTGGCGATAGTGGTACCGGCTGGCAAGACACCAAATATTCAGAGCTGCTTGATAAGGCGAATCGTACTCTGGATGCTCAGCAGCGTTACCAGTTGTTGGCCCAGGCTGAGAAATATCTGATCGATGCGCAGCCTATAATTCCGATCGATACCGCATCCGTTAACTGGGTTAAGAAACCATATGTGAAGGGAATGTATCCCAATCCCGGCTCACTCTTTCCGTGGAAATTTGTTTACATTGAACGCGACAAATCCAAGTGGGACTCAGGCACGCCGAGTCTGACGGAATAAACAAGAATTTTGGATTGCGGATTTCGGATTGCGAATTTCGCGATTCGACTCGGCTCTTGCAATGAAGGCACGAGTTTCAAAACGCGAAATCCGCAATCCTAAATTCGCAATCCGAAATCACTGACCTATGCTTAGGTTCATCATCAAGCGGCTGCTCGTCACCATTCCAACTATCCTTGTCGTGATTACAATCACCTGGGGATTGATACGCCTTGCTCCCGGAAATTTCTACTCCAGTGAAAAGAAACTCCCGGCGGCAATCGAGAAAAACATCCGTGAAAAATATGGTTTGGACAAACCGTGGTATCAGCAATACGGTCGAACCATGTGGAATATCCTGCGTCATCTCGACTTCGGGACCTCACTTAATTACCGGGGACAATCCGTCAACGCGATAATCCGTCGATCACTTCCGGTTTCCGCATCTGTTGGGATTCTTGCTTACCTGCTGGCGCTAGTGATCGGCATACCTGCCGGCTCATTGGCCGCCTTGAAGCAGAATTCGAAGTGGGATTACAGTTCAATGGCGATCACGATGTTGGGCATCTCGATTCCAAACTTCGTGCTTGGACCAATTCTCGTTTTAGTCTTTGCTCTCAGTTTGTACTGGCTTCCGCCGTCACGTTGGGACGGGATTCTGAGCAGGAACATTATTCTGCCTGTCATCACTCTGTCAGCAGTTTACATGGCTTACATTGCCCGTCTGACTCGTGCGGGAATGTTGGAAGTGCTTCGCTCCGATTACATTCGCACGGCGCGAGCGAAGGGCTTGAGTGAAACAGACGTTGTCGTTCATCACGCTCTGCGCGGCGGATTGATGCCGGTTGTTTCTTACACTGGGCCGGCTCTGGCTTTCCTGTTAACTGGTACTGTCGTAATTGAAAAAATCTTCGCGCTACCGGGTCTGGGAAACTACTTCATTCAAGCATCGCTGAACAGAGACGAACCATTGATCATCGGAATCGTAGCGTTCATCGCAATCACTCTTCTCTTAATGAATCTTCTGGTTGACATCGCCTACGCTTATCTCGATCCGCGTGTGCGTTACCAATAAAGCAATGGACGAAAAGCCAACGAGACAACCGGACGATTATCAACGCGTCGAACCCGCATTAAATCTGCATGGTGAACCGTCAAGATTCACGGAAACGAATCCCGATCCCGAAGCGATAGCGTTAGGTCCGGAGATGGCTGTCGCTGAAGCTGACGTTCGTTCTGCCGAACAAGGTGAAGTTGTTCGTGGGAGTTCACTATGGCGAGACGCGTGGCGTCGCTTGCTCAAGAATAAGTTGGCTGTCTTTGGTCTTGTCGTCGTAATCACGATTACTCTCGCCTCAATCTTTGGGCCCCTCATAATCAAAGCCACGCTGGGTATCACACCAGACTACATTCCAAGTAGCGACGTCAAAATGATCAAATCATTTCCTCCTTTTACTGGCGTCAACGGCGAGTTTTCCTGGGCGCACCCCATGGGAACAGACAATGCTGGGCGAGACCTGTTAGCACGTGTACTTCAGGGAGGCCAGATTTCACTTTTCGTCGGAATCATATCGACGCTGGTATCTCTGATCATCGGTGTCAGCTACGGCGCGGTTGCAGGATATCTAGGTGGCCGAATTGATAACCTGCTGATGCGGCTCGTTGATGTGCTCTACTCACTCCCATATGTGATTCTGGTCATCGTGTTACTCTCGATGTTTCGCAGCCAAACGCCACGAGGACAGCTGGCACTTCTGTTCATCGCACTTGGTTCTGTGTCGTGGTTGACTATGGCTCGTATCGTTCGTGGCCAGGTGTTGTCGCTAAAGAATCAGGAGTTTGTGCTGGCTGCTCGCGCTACGGGCGTCTCCACGCAACGCATCATTTTTCGCCACCTGGTTCCAAACACGCTTGGGCCGGTCATCGTCTACGCAACTCTGACAATTCCGCAGGTGATGTTGACGGAGGCGTTCCTTTCTTTTCTTGGCTTCGGAGTTCAGGCACCACTCGCTTCGTGGGGCAGTTTGGCATCGGACGGAGTTCAAAACATCGCAATCTTTCCCTGGCAGTTGATCTTTCCGGGAGTCACGATGGCGTTGACGCTGTTTTCATTAAACTTTCTTGGCGACGGATTGAGAGATGCACTCGATCCACAGATGAGAACTGATTAACGCTGCGATTATGAGTTCAGCAAACGGCAGTCTCTTAGAAGTTAACGATCTGCGAACTTACTTCGACACCGAAGATGGTGTAGTCAAAGCCGTAGACGGCATTTCGTTTCGTTTGAAGCGTGGCGAGACGTTGGGAATTGTTGGTGAATCAGGTTCAGGAAAGTCAGTGACCAATCTCTCGATCATTCGTCTTATTCCTGATCCGCCAGGCCGAATTGTTGGCGGTGAAGTTGTCTTTAATGGACAGGACATTCTGCTGCTGTCCGGTAAAGAGGTCAGAAAGACTCGTGGACGACGTATCGCGATGATTTTCCAGGATCCGATGACGTCACTAAATCCATTTCTCAGAATCTCCCGGCAGCTGATGGAAATGACGCAATTGCACCTCGGCCACACAAAGGCACAAGCATACGATCATGCGATCAAGATGCTGGAGACTGTGGGTATTCCCGACGCGCGAACCCGTGTTGACAACTATCCGCACGAGTTTTCCGGTGGTATGAGGCAGCGCGTGATGATCGCTATGGCGCTGTCATGTGAGCCTGAGCTCCTGATTGCGGACGAGCCCACCACGGCGCTCGACGTGACGATTCAAGCCCAAATACTCGAGCTTATAAAGAAACTAAAACATGAGACTGGTACAAGTGTGATCTTGATCACTCACGATCTCGGAGTTGTGGCAGGGATGACCGATCACGTGATCGTGATGTATGCCGGCAAGATTTTCGAACAAGCCAAGACTAGCGAATTGTTTGCGCGAACCGGCAATCCGTACACGAAGGGATTACTACGTTCAGTTCCTGATCCAACTGCTGAGCAGGGCCAATTGTATCAAATCCCTGGTTCTCCTCCGGACGTTGCGCATCTGCAACCGGGTTGCCCTTTTGCTCCTCGTTGTGAACGCGCGGAGGAGATTTGTCGTCGCGAGTTTCCACCGTTTGTTAAGTTGACATCTGATCATCATTCGCTTTGTCACTTTGCCGACGAAGTATTTGCGACCTCTGCTGGAGTAACGAGGAATTAAAACGTAATGCCAGTCGCGGAATCAAAAAATAAGGCAACGACGCTGCTGTCTATTCGCGACCTCAAGGTGCACTTCGATCTGGGCGGCGAGAACCTGCTCAATCGATTGATCCAGCCCGGGACCCGCAAGCGAGTAGTCAAAGCCGTTGACGGTGTCAGCCTGGATATTTTTCATAGTGAGACCATGGGATTAGTTGGTGAATCAGGTTGTGGGAAGTCGACTCTGGGCCGAGCAATTCTTCGTTTGACTCAACCGACATCAGGTCAGGTCGTATTTCGCAATCAAGATCTGGCACACCTATCTAATCGCAAGTTGCGCGAACAACGTCGTCACTTGCAAATCATTTTTCAGGATCCCTATGCGTCGTTAAATCCTCGAATGACAATCGGGCAAATCGTTGGCGAACCATTGGAGACTTTTAATCTGGCTCGAGGCGCCGAGGCAGAACGCAGGGTGCAGGAGTTGTTGGAAATAGTGGGCCTTAATAAACGTTTCATCAAGCGTTATCCCCACGAGTTCTCCGGAGGACAACGCCAACGGATTGGAATCGCTCGAGCCCTCGCTGTAGATCCCGATTTCATTGTTGCCGATGAACCGATCTCAGCACTAGATGTTTCTATTCAGGCTCAAATACTAAACTTACTCGAGCAACTTCAGCGCAAGAAGAATCTCACGTATCTTTTTATCTCCCACGATCTGCGGGCAATTAGACACGTCTCCGACCGAACTGCGGTGATGTATCTGGGCAAGCTTGTGGAACTGGGAGCGGCCAAAACAATCTATGATGAGCCGTTGATGCCTTACACAAAGGCACTGATTTCGTCAGTACCGATACCTGATCCTAAGATAGAAGCTGCGAGGCAGCGCATTATTTTGGAAGGCGATGTTCCGTCCCCCATCAACCCTCCAAGCGGGTGTCGATTTCACACGCGGTGTCCTTTTGCAATTGAGGTTTGCCGCGAGATTGAGCCAAAATTGGTTGAGATCAAGCCGGCGCATTTCGCAGCCTGTATTCGGATTAGTCCGGACCAACCGCACATTGAAAGTGTGGCACCGGGCGATGCGCCAGGACTTGAACTAAACCGAAGAATAGACGCCCAGACTGCATGAAGAAACGCCCGTAGTTTACTCGGAATAGGCAGTTTCAGCGCAAGCGGTCATATTTGTCGCCTTGCCTATGAGGAACTGCGTTACCAGCTAACCCTTGGATAGCTTTCCGCGTTGCCCCTTTACCGTGAAACTCTTCAGCTATTAGGCATTTAAGACATAGGTAAACCCCTTTGTGTGCGGACGCAGTGGTGACGATGAGTTGACCAGAACCGCTAAGTGTTGGCCATCAGGTGGGAAGGCTCCCTGTTTTCAGCACCTGGCTTAAACTGGTCGACCCGGCTGCGCTAAGAATCCCGATGCCAGAAAATTCCCCCAGTTTTGGATCTCCCGTTTTAGCGGAGCACCGCGAAAACGCCCCGACCGGTTGGCCCGAAGTCCAGGACGGCGTGGCTAGCTCGACCGGCCTTTCAGTTTTGCTGGTCAACGGACATCAACCTCCGGCAATCGTGGTGTCGAACAACAATTCGATTTGTCGCGCATTTCAATCGTCTCCGAAACTCGTGAAACTATGTGACCCGTATTGTGGCAACGCGCACCGAAAAGCAATGGAAGCAGGCACCACAGTCGAATACAAATGTCACGCGGGATTGCATTGCGTGGTGACCCCTATTGAAATTGAAGGCAGGGCCAAGCTTGCCGTAATCGGTGGGCGTGCCTTTGTAAGAAGCGAAGACTATCAATCACTCATCTCGCGATTTAGGACTGGCGATTTGCAGGCCCTGGCGTCTGACGAACTGTTTACAAACATCATCTTTGCCGATAGGCAACGCATAAGAGACTTTGCGGCTCGTGTTGAGAAAGCAGCTCGAAGATTTCGACCGATCATCGTAGCGAAAGGCACCGAGAAGGGCGCGACGGTTCTTCCGCTGCCGGTTCCTGGCGCAGCCGTCGTCAAAGTGCAATCCGACCAGACTCTGCAGTTGGAGATAGAGCGACTACGAACTGAACTGGAGCATCGCTCACGCTTTGCCGATTCACTCCAGCATTTCCTGGAACGTATTAGTTCAAACGACCCAACACAGACGTATCAGTCCATAATCAGCAGTTCAAAAGACTTGCTCAACTCAGAACGCGCTTCACTGCTTATCTTCGATGAGAATTCGAATGAGTTGATTCTGAAAGCAGCCATTGGATTAGCAACAGATCCGACCACCGTTAGTCCTATACGACTCGGAGAAGGTGTCTCCGGAGAAGTCATCGAGTCAGGAAAGGCACTGATGGTTGAGGACGTTGATCTGTCAGGTCTAATGCCCGCGCCTGCCGAACGTCGTTACAAAACGAAGTCTTTTATCAGTTATCCCATCTCAATCGCCGGCAGAAAAATTGGCGTCTTGAATGTTACGGACAAGTCCGGCGGTGGCGTCTACGACGAAGTCGATTTGAGTTTGCTGGATATTATCGGCCCCCAGGTTGCGCTCGCGCTGGAACGCGCGGAATGGCAGGAACGAGCGATTGAGTTCCAGTTGATGTCCATTACGGATCCTTTAACCGGATTGCCGAATCGCCGGTATCTCGAAGAACGCTTGACGGAAGAGCTGAACCGCTCGAAGCGCTATGACTACCCGATGAGCTTCTTGATGATCGATATCGACGACTTCAAGTCTTACAACGATAACAACGGTCACCAGGCCGGAGATCTCGCGCTGCAGATTACGGGCCACTGTCTCAAAGCAGCGCTTCGGTCAGCAGACATCGCATCGCGATACGGAGGGGAAGAGTTCTGTATTTTGTTGCCGCAGACTTCGGTGGCCGAAGCGGGAGTAATTGCTGATCGTATACGACATCGTGTCTCTACTACCCACTTCCCGCACGGTAAATCACAGCCCCTGGGACGCGTGACTATAAGCATCGGTGTGGCAACTTACTCAACGATTGTTAATTCTGCAGAGACGGTTATCGCGGCAGCTGATCGAGCTTTGTACCAGGCAAAGAGCCTCGGGAAGGACCGGGTTGAGTTCTATCGCGATTGACGTGAGGGAACGTTGAAACCATGAACACGTTGACCTCAAGCGACAACTTTCGCCGCATTCTCAGCCGGGTACCACGTCAGGAATTTGTTGGACGTGCTACAGAGTTAGAGCGCGTTGCAGCTCAGGCTAAGCCGGAGAAGAGCGGCCGCGGTTTGTTGCTCTTGATGGCGCCCTCAGCCGGTGTTTCAGAACTTCTGCGACAGACGTACGATCAGTTTTTCAATGAACACTCTGAAGTCATCCCGTTTTATTTCGCCTTCAGGCGCTATGGAACAACAGCGGTTAGTGCAGCGATTGAGTTTCTCAATACCTTTCTCCAACAATACCTCGCCTTCCGTCGAAACGATCCCACGCTATGCAACTCTGCTCTAAGCCTCCAGGATATTGTTGCCCTTGCGCCGATAGTGGATCTGGAGTGGATTGACCAACTCGTTCAGGTATTCACGAGAGTCCGGTTCAGCAATGACGACAAAGAGTTGGTTCGCTTCTGTCTCGCAGCGCCGCAACGCTTGCCTACCAAACACGGCCGACCCTTTGTAATGCTGGACGGTTCCCAGCTTGCAGAAAACTTGAACACTGGTGTCGCGATGGGGACTGAGGTGTTGCGCGTCTTTGGACGGGCAGATCTGTCTTTTGTGCTGGCAGGTTTACGACGTCAGATCATCAATGCAGCGCATGAAGCAGAATCTGATTTTGAGTCACTCGACAGGTTGAGACTTGAACAACTGGATACTGACGACGCCAATCTCCTGGTTGAGAACGTGGCCCGCCGGCAACAAGTACCAACGAGTCGGGAAGCACGCGAGTTATTGGTGCAGCAGTTTGGCGGGAGTCCACTCTTGATTACCAGTTTCCTGCAGGCTGCACGCGAGAAAAATGCTGCTCTTGTTTCTTACCTCGACTGTGAGCGCCTTTATGTCGATGAACTCCTGGGAGGACATCTGCGTCGATATTTTGATGAGTTGATTGAGGAGGTAGCGCCACAGCTCGACACACGGATCGCATTAATCCAATTGCTGTGGGAAGCGGCCGCTAGTGCGGAGAAATCGGTATCAGTTGAAGCATGGCGCAAGCATTTGCATCTTCCGGGAAGCGAATTTGTACAGCTACTCCGCGGTCTGCACATTTATGAGTTTGTAAACTGGAACGGCCCAAACCTGGACGCCACCACAGGTTCACAGGCGTGGAAAGACTATTTGAAGGTCAATTACAGGTTGGCCGTAAAGAACGAGCCTCGGGCGCTGGTTGTTGCCGATGCCATTGCAGACTCCTTGAAGCGCGCGCCGGATACAATGGCACTTCACTACAGGCAACTAGGAAAGGTGAGCCTGCGGAAAATTATTGGCCAATTCGATTGTCAGCATGTACCGAAAGTTCTTTTTGACTACTCGACCTTTGCTACGAAGTACAAAGGTTTGTCGGACGTCGAACTGGTTGCGGGACTAAAGATCGAGCCGGAGTTTTTCAAGCTTCCCCGCGCGGTTCATGTTGCCAGTTGTTTCTCATTTAATAGCGATTTCCGGCAGATGTGCGAGGAAGACAAATGTGTTGTGGGCCATGCCTTCGAAGATGGAATCTACAACGACGCGTACGAGATCATTTGGTTGGTAGCTGAAATAGAATCGAAGCTGGAGGTTGAAAAGGACATAACTGAACTTTGGTTCGGGCGCCTTGATTCTCTCGCGCGTACTCTCGGATTTCGCCGCTATCAAGTGTGGCTAATTTCAAATGAGGGTTTCACGAGTGAGGCATGTAGTTTCCTTCAGAGCCGGGCCGCGTTCAGCTCGAGTCAACGTCAACTAGAAGTCCTGGTTGACCAGATTGGTGAGGGCCAGTCGCTACAACCACGCTCCTTGGAAAAAGCGGATGAGTTTCTGATGGTTGTGCCAATGGGGGATGACAATGAAATGCTGGCAGCCACTACTGTCGAGCAGGTTGCGCGTCGTTTGGCGTTTCCGCCGGCTGCCATTAACCAGATAAAAACCGCGATCGTCGAAGCCTGTATCAATGCTTCCGAGCATAGTCACAGCCCTGATCAAAAAATATATCAGCGTTTCAGGGTCGAAAGTGATAGATTAGTCGTCACTATTTCGAGCCGTGGCATCTTGCCTAGTAACGTGGGAAGCGGTTCGAGTCCAGGCAATACAAACAACAATGAGGCCGCAGAAGAGCGGCGAGGCTGGGGGCTCAAGCTCATTCGGACATTAATGGACGAAGTAGAGTTTGAAAGAGTGGATGAGGGGACCAGCCTGCGAATGATTAAATATCTCCGGACAGCAGCGGCTGATTCCTTGGTTCCGGAGAGCCCAACAAAATGATTTGCATTAGTAGCAGGAGGGCTACCGGGTGGATTCTTTAAGTGGCGTTACCGTAAGGTCGCACTGTGTTGGTACTACCGCTGTTGTTTACGCAAGCGACTATCTAAATAAACTTACCGGCGAAAAGATCGAGCGTGAATGCCGACGACAACTCGACTGCGGCTGTCGCGCGCTTATTATCGATTTCGGCGATACCCACCTGGTCAATAGCATCGGCATTTCTATTCTGCTCGGTATCATCGACGTAGCTGAGAAGAGTGGTGCGCAAGTCGTGTTTTCTGATGTTAACAATCAAACCGTTGAACTATTTGACATGCTGGGCCTAACGCGGCATGTTGCACTCGCCAAAGACGAACAGGAAGCACTCTCCAACATCTCCCTATTAGACCCGACACCAACGCTTCATTAAAAGTTGCATGGTGCCATCCACACAAAAACTAATTCACACGTTTGGCGCACTCGCCGACCTGGGCCAGGAGGTCGCGAACACCGGCGACTTCTCGGAAATGGTTCGCACGTCGATGCACCTTCTGCTGGGAACACTTGCGTTGCGACGTGGTGCAGTCGTGGAATGCAACGCCAAAACAGCGCCGGAATGTATTGCTGTGTGGGGTCTTGACGAACAACACCTGGGCCAAGTCGAGATTCGTGAAGAAGAAGAGGTCGAACTGCTCGAATTGCAGTGGCCAGCATTTCTCATCGCCGAAGCGGAGTCGTCTTTCGTTCATCGTCATCGTGCAATGCTAGTGGGCGAGGGCATTGAGCTCATCGTGCCGATGATCGTGCGGAACAAACTGACGGGACTTGTGTTGTTGGGCGGAAAGGCGAGTGGCGAAGAATTCTCCAGGGAGGATTTTGACACCGTCAGTGCGATGGTTCGTCACATTGGAGTTGGCATACACACACATCGCCTTATCGAACAAGTCGCTCAGCGAGCAGAAGAGAATCGCCGACTCTACGATGATCTGCGGGCAATTTACCGCGATACCGTTCGTGCGTTTGCTGCGGCGATCGATATCAAAGACAAGTACACGCAGGGGCATTCAGAGCGAGTTGGACGTTATAGCGAGATCATTGCGCGTGAAATGGGTTGGGGTGAAGATGAGGTTGAGGGAATTCAAATCGCCGGCTATTTGCATGACGTGGGTAAACTCGTCGTTGACCGAAACATCATCAACGCTCCGTACCACATCGACGCGAAGCAATCCAGTGAGTTGAACAGGCATCCGGCTGCAGGATATGAAATCCTTGCTCCTATCAATCATCCGTATGCCGACATTCCGCTGATGGCAAAGTATCACCACGAGCGACTTGATGGACGTGGGTATCCGGATGGATTGACTGACGAACAGATCCCATTGGGTGCCAAGATAGTTGCTCTTGCTGACTCATTTGACGCGATGACTACTGATCGCCCTTATCGCCGGCGTCGCTCATTCGAAGATGTTGTTCGGGATCTGCGTCAGAGCAGTGGAACACAGTTTGACGGCAAGGTTGTTGTCGCTTTTGCCCGAGCGATTCTTAAAGAACTCCTGGGTGAGACAAAAGATCGGCGGATCATAAAGATGTTGGGCAAGGGTTATCTTGATGGTCAACAGGTCCAGGCTCTCCTGCAGGAATTAATTGCAGACCTCGATGCTTAGCACACAAACGTTGTAGGCAGTCAGTGGAGATTGAGAACGATCACGAGATCTGGCCCAAGCTAGTTGTTCCATCGGCAAAACTCACATTCGACTTTAGTCATAACGTTCCGGCGCATATCGATTTGCTAGAAGGCCGGTTGCCTTCTCAACGTCGATTTCCTGCACTAACACTCCCTCCTGACCGTAAGGCAAGTAAGCCTGGCATGCTCCAGAAGGATCGATCAGAGTCGTGGCGGATTCCTGATAACGGAGCGCATAGTTGACGCTGGCAAAATAAATTGTGTTCTCAATGCTGCGCATCATCATGGCTTTCTCATAGTACGGAGCTTCGGCTGATCCCCACCGCGTGAGCTTAACCCCGGCTTTTTCAGTGCCGGTGTGCTGCGGGTGAAAAACAATCTTGGCGCCGCGCATCGCGGCCCAGCGCACTGTCTCAGGGTAGCGCCAGCCTTCATGACAAATTGCTACTCCAAACTTGGTACCGTTCACTTCGAATAGTTGTCTTCGATCTCCAGCCACATAAAACTGATCTTCACTCGGGTCCAACTGGTTCTTCGTTTGATACCCTAGAATTTCACCCTTGGCATCAATCACTACCGCCACAATCTGCCGTCCTGAGTTTGTAAGACGCTCCATTCCAAAAATTGTCGCGACCTTAAACGAACTGGACCAATGCGCTACGGCTTTAAGTATTCGCTTTTGATCATTCTCATCAAAGTGTGGAACTTCAAAGTCCTGTCCCCGGAGTCCCGGGAGATAGGCTTCAGGAAAACAAACAAGCTCTGCCTGCTGTGCTGCAGCTTCCGTCAGCAGGTGTTTGACCCGGTCCAGACCATCGTTAAGAGATGAGGCAACTTGAGGTGAAGCGAGGGCGATTATCATGTCTACTGCGGCTGAATGCGGATGACAAAATCACAGATCGCGATTTTCTGATCCGGCGCCACCTCTGTAGGCTCTTCACGAATCAACTCGCGGCCATTCACCGTCGTTGGATTACGGCCCTTGGCCACGAGCCAGAAGCGTCCCTGGTTGTCTCGCGACAAGACAGCATGAGTGCGGCTTACCTCAGGATCACCTTTAATCGGCAGGTCTACTGAAACGCTGCGCGAGCCGCGTCCGATTGTGATTTCGTTCTTCGACACGGGAATGACTGCTTCGCGTACGCCATTGCGCCAAATCTCGACTGAATAGAGTGGAGGGGCCTTTGTCCTAACCACCGTCTGCTCGCTTTCGCTTGTATCGCCGGCGAGCTCACGAATCGTTTCGTTGGGGTTGAAGTTGGCCGGCAACCTTGATGGATCAAGTCTGGTGGTCACTTGTGTGTGACCGGTTTCGCTTTCGTCCCAGACTGGTTGAACGCGAAATTCACCTTTGTTCAGTGTTCCGTCAACGCGTAGCTCGACTGCAAACGACTTAACCGCGAGCTGCGTTGAGCCACTGAGTTCGCGCGCGCGTTCGGATAGCACATGGAAAAGTCCCTGCTCCAAGCCGCGACGCTTGTCTCCTTGCCAGTCTTTATCGTCTTCGGCGCTTAGATAAACAATGTACTCGCGTGGAATGTAGGTGGGACCACCAGGCGGCGTGAACATCTCACGTTGCATTGCCGCTTCGACTTCACGCGCAATCTTTACGAGAAACTCTTCCCAGACGCGTCGAGGTTTAGCGTGTTCATCGGCGGACTCCAGCAGATCCTCGCCACTCTCGCCGTCGATCCACTTTCTAATTGATTCGATTAAGCCCAACTTTAAACGCTCCTGCTTAGGTCATCTCAATCAAAACGTACATAACGCTTATTGATCCAGCCTCGATCTGATGAATATGGATCAGTCTTGGGCCGGCCATGGGCAACAACTTGTACTTCGACCCAGTTGTTCTCAGCCACACTAAGTATTTTCACACGCGAGCCTATTTCTGCAACACCAATCGGTGCGTTTGCCGTGTTTGCAACCGGACGAAGGTTCACGTCCGTGGTTGTAACACCTTCCTTACCGATTGCGAAGGTCTCGCCCAGATTTGCAACCGAGGTTAGCGGATTCCAATGTGATGTAACGTACTTGTGTGTGGCCAAAAGCATACCCGAAAAAGCCATGATCAAACCGAGCGCGACGAGAGCTCTGCGACCGCGCGTTGCCGGCCGGCTCGACACCGCTGGCCCACCTACCGGAGCTTTGCGCCCACTGACAGATGCTTTTTGAGCTTTCCTTTCCTGCCTCGCTTCGAGTTCCATCTGCTGCCGCACTTCGGAGCTAATTGGTACAACTATGCGCGGCCGTTTGATCGTATCCAATTTAGCAATGTTTGGCGGTTGAGATTCTTCGAATTGGGGACGTGGTGGAGCTGCCTCAGTAAATTCCTCAAGCTCAATCGAGAGATCTTCGCTGGGCTTGCGATGGGAGTCCATCTCCGCTGTGACAGGTCGCAATGGGCGTGTGGGGGGCAAACTCGCTTCGGCAAACTCGTCCCAAAAATCCTCGACAGTTTGGTATCGATTCTCCGGTCGACTCTGCGTTGCCTTTTCCAGAACTCTCAAAATAGAACTTGACCAGGACTTGTCGCTAATCGAAACCGGAAGCTCGGTCACGGTGTGCTGTGCAAATCTTCGCGGCGACTCCCCGGCGAGCAACGCGTAACTAGTCTTCGCCAGGGAATAGATATCGGCGGCGGGCGTCAGATAGTCGTGAGGTGCGTTAAGCCTCGCGGTGTCGAGTTGACTTGTCTGGACCAGTGGATTGTGTTCAGGTGCCGAATAGATGTTGGTGCCGACCCGAGTAATTACTCCTTCAGAAGCATCTAAACGGGCGACGCCAAAGTCCGCAATCTTCACGATTTGTCTGTCAGCCGTGAGAAGCAGATTCTGAGGTTTGATGTCGCGGTGAATGACGCCGCATTTGTGCGCATGAGCGAGCCCAGAACAGACTTGCTCAAGGTAGCGAACTGCGCGTTCCATTGGCAACGGTCTGTTGCGTGTCAGAGCCGCCATGTCACCGCCTGGCAAATACTCAAGCACAATGTAGTGGAAGGTTGTGCCTTCCAGGTCGATTGCGGTGCCGTGTCCGAGACGGTTGATTACGTTTGGATGTCGCACTCGGTCAAGTGCGACTGCTTCATTTTGGAAATTTGCGACCAGTGTGTGCTCCAATTCAGCATCTGGTTCGTCCTGGAGGAAGATGTTTAGCGCTTTGATTACGATTGTGCGAGGAGCGCCATCGTGCGCGGCATTGTCGTTAGCGACATAGATTTCAGCGTAACTGCCGCGTCCAAGACACTCAACGATGTCGTAACGCCCATCGAGTCTGCTCTGTTGAAGTTTTAGTTCCGACATTAGTTCGCCCTGATTTGCACTCCTTAGATGCTAAAACGAACAGATCAGGGAACAGTTTCAAGGGGTGGTCTGATTGGCGGGCGGTTTAGTCAGATCATCGTAGTGGCGTAGTGCCTTTTCTCTCCCGTTCAGCGTCCTCAGGGTTAGGGCAGCAAGCCCGAGTGTAGCTTCCTTCTTTATCGTGGCGTTTGCCGGAGAAGGATTGGTGTCCGCCTTCGCGATGGCCGCTTCAAAAGCCTTTGATGCTTCGTCGGTATTTCCAGTTAACAGATTTGCCCGTCCGTACAAATACAGGAATTCCGGGTTTGGCGAATCGATGGCGTTCTGGACACCTGAGGCCAGTAATTCCTTCGCGACATCACTTGCGAGCCAGGCTCTTGGGTCGCGGTCAACTTCGCGTCGCGCACGTTCAAACTGTACGAAGGGTTCCTCGACAGGCTTAGCGGTTACAACCTGAGGCGGCGGAGCTATTGGAGTTGCGAGGAAGGGAATTCGTTCTTTAAAGCGCGCGCCTGCATAGAAGGCACCAACGATAAGAGCCAACGTCAGTAGGAACAAAAGAGGTCGGCCAACACTACCGCCAGCACTCTGCGGCATTGGTTCGGCGACATTGAGCTTTTGCTGGGGCGCAGGCGACGTCGTGTCAGTGGCACTGACCTCAGGCGCAGGGAAGGCAATACGTGATGCTGGTATCAAGGTATCTGCGGTCTTTGCACCCACCATGGTTTGATTACCGTCTTGCGGACTGGGATAAAGCTCCTGCGTTTCGGGAGTGATAGTAGGTTGGAGATCATCTGATCTCTGGTCTGCGGGAATTCGCTCACCGGCGCGAACTATTACCACGGTCAGATTGTCTTCGGCGCCCCGTTCGAAGCATCGTTCTTTGAGTTGGGCACACGCCGATTCCAGGTTGTCGTTCAAAATCAGAAGCTGTCGGATTTCACCATCAGAAACGTGACGTGTAATTCCGTCACTACACAGCAGGAACTCAGTGCCATCCTGCACTTCTATCGTCTTCATGTCGACTTCGACGACGTCTTCGGCTCCAAGAGCCCGGCTGATTACATTCTTGCTTGGGTGGTTGGCGGCCTGCTCCGGCGTCATGCGACCAGCGCGAACTTCTTCTTCCACGATCGAATGATCTTCAGTCTCGCGGTAGAGCTGACCATCGGGAGAGAGGCGGTAGAGTCTTGAATCGCCGACGTGGCCGATTGTCGCCAGATTGCCATTCAAATGAAGAGCAACGATCGTCGTCGCCATCATCGCGAACCTTGCGTGCTCCTGGGCCATCTGATGGATTGACGCGTTGGCACGTTGAATGGCCAATTCCATCAAGTCTTCGACATCGCTGCCCTCTGTTTGATGTCGAAAGGCTTCGTCCAGCACTTCGATCGCAGTTTGCGATGCCACTTCGCCGGCTTCTGCACCACCAACGCCATCAGCAACCGCAAAGATAGAGCGTTCGCGATCTGCCAGAAATGAGTCTTCGTTTATTGGTCGTCGTTCGTTTAGACCACGGTCTGAAAGCGACGCAGATTGAACTGTCAAGGCTTTCGCGTTTTTGCTCATTGCACTGCCTCCAACTTGAGGGGAGACGAACTCTTTGGAGCCGGCCGATCTGCAATCACTCGGTCACGGGCATTTCGACTTGAAAACGCCATCAACATTCCCAACATTGCAAAGCTGGTAATCAAGCTGAAACCGCCGTGACTGACAAACGGCAGTGTGATTCCGGTCATCGGTAGCGCTCGTAGGATACCACCCATGTTTACTAAAGCTTGAAATCCAATGAACGCAGTCAGACCAGCCGAACAAAGCTTTGTAAACATATCACGCGACTCGAGTGAAGTGCGAACACCAGCGATAACGAAAACAATCACAGCTGCGATAACAATCGCGCCGCCCGCTAGACCAGTCTCTTCAGCAATCGCAGCATAAACGTAGTCGGAGTCAGCAATCGGAATCACTTCGGGGTATCCCAACCCAAGGCCGCGACCGGTTGTTTTGCCGGATGCTATTCCAAAGACGGCCTGTGCAGGTTGAAAGGCAAGTTTGTCAAACCAGATGTCGACATTCACCGACTTCTGCATGGCCGGACTTTGCTCTGCAAGTTGCTTCATCGTTGGATCCTTCGCGAGAGCTTCATCGTAGTCTTTCTTCCACCACGAAACTTCCGGCGAGGGAGGATCAAAACCATCCAACCAGAGATGAAATCGCTGCTGGATACGTGATGGTAGAGCGGCGCTGATTGGACGCGCGATTGTCGGCAGTAACGGCACCTTTTCCTGTATGTCTCGCGGCAAAGCACCCACTACAAGGATGGCGATGACGAGCAGAACTGACCCGACAAACAGCAGTAACTGGGGCCAACGTCTTACCGCGATCAGGTACAGCGTCGTGTAGGCGCCACTGAAAATTAACATCTGTCCAAAATCTTTCAGCGCAAAGAACGGAACAAAAGGCAGCGCCGCCATTACGAGCAAGGGAACAATGTCTCGCGCGCGTGGGATGCCCCAGTAAGTTTCCGCCAGGTCTTTATAGCGCGCTGTGAGAATACCGGCGAAGCCCAGCAGAAATGGAATCTTGGATGGCTCCCACGGCGTCATGTTCCCAAGCGCTTTACCGGCGCTTGATGTAACGACAGCTGCGGCTAGTGGCACAAGAGTAAGCAGCACTATGATGAAACTGTTTCTTTGTAGCCAGAGAAGAAAGCCGTCGCGCGCACAGAAAGCATAGGCAAGCGCAAAGGCAAAAAAGGAGAAGACAGGTATCCAGGTGTAGCTCGATGTCAGCGCATTCCAGAGTGAATAGTTCGACTGCTTGCGTGGCAACTGTTCGAGCGAGATGGGCTGGGCCGGTGTAGGTGGCAATCCCATCATCTGCTTCTTGAGTGGATCATAGTTCTCCATGATGTAACGCAGTCGCAGCGCTTCCATCTTTTCTTCACGTGCTTCTGATTTGTTGCGTGCGTTGTATTCGGGATCGCTATAGAGCCGGTACTGAATCAGCATTCCGAAGGAGAACAGGAGAATCGCTGTCGTATATAGGATCCAGTTACCAGCAAAACGCATTGAACGAGAAAGCCACAATACAAGTGCGACCAAAGGAACAAACATTAACAAGTCACGGACAGCACCGATTGTGGAAGTCTCGTAACCTCGCAATAAAGCGGCACGATGAATCGCAAGGTAACCGGTGATCTCGAGCCCGAGAATAATGAAGATGAGAAACAGATGTGATGATGCGCGATTCTTCACTTTGTGTAGTGTCTGCGTTATTTATTCTTAACTGTTGGAGTCGTAATTGTTCTTGCGCCGTTAAAGTAACCGAGGTCACGTGCTTTCAGGACCAACGCTGCCGCAATGGGAGCAGCTGATTTCGAACCGTAGCCGCCTCCTTCGACAATTACCGCTATAGCAATCTGCGGTTTTTCTATGGGTGCAATACACAAAAACCATGCATCGATCCGCGGATGTTCGTTGTCCATTATGACTTCATCGTATTCGCGAATAATGTTGCCGCGATTGTCCTTCTCAACGCGATGTCTGGTCTTTGGTTCTCCCGTCTTCGGATCGTACAAAGGCACGACTTTCTGGGCTGTTCCCGTCTTGCCTCCAGTGTTGATGCCAGCTGCATTGACTGGCGCAAAGACTCCTCGGGCCGTCCCTCTTGGCCCGCCCGTCACCAGGTTCATGATCGATCTCATCTTAGAAGCGATCGACGCCGGCAAGACCTGGTTGAAGACCTCGGGTGACCGGTTGAATTCGATCTTGGTCTTCATCAGCTTGCCGTCCATGTTTCCGACCGTCGCAGCCGCCAGGGCCATCTGAAATGGAGTCATTTGGCCTGCATAGCCCTGTCCATAACCCATCAGCGCTAGATCGTAACGCGTGACACCCTTGCCGGTTACGATCGTTGCCTCTCGCGGTGCCAATGCGCGTTTGACTGCGTCATTACTAGCGTTCCAAATCTCTGGCTCCTTCCGTCCACGTAAAGCTTCTGAGGGGGTGTCGTAGGTTCCTATGCCAAGTAATTGAGCCGCTTTTTTCAATCGCTCCGTTCCCAGCAGCACACCCATCTGAGCAAAATACTGATTGCACGAAACCTCGAAAGCTGTGTCGATGCCAATCCGCCCGTGGACTTCTCCTGCGCCACCGTCATCGAGAATGGGATTAGATCCCGGAGCAGCCTGAAATCCACCGCTCGAACAAGTAAATTCCGTATCCTGAAGTCCGGCGAGGAATGCTGCCGTCATGGTTACGGTTTTGAAAGTGGAGCCAGGGATGTAGTAAGCACCTAACGCGCGACTGACCAGCGGATTGTCGCGTTGATTAGCTTCGAGACGGATCCATGTGGCTTCATCTTCAACGTCTTTCAAGCTGTAGGAAGGTTCACTGTAGAGCGCGAGCAGTTCTCCGGTTTGCGGATTCAGAACAACGACTGCACCGTGCTTACCTTTGAGTTGGTCGACTGCCGCCAACTGGAGCGTTCGATCGATCGTCAGGCGAACATCCTGATTGCCACGAAACTGAAGTGTCCGACCTCTGACCACGTCTATAGCTTCTGGCATTGCGCCACTCTGAACGCCAAACAATGCTCTTTCAAGACCTGGATCCCCACGGTCTGAACCGAATATGTGCGAAAGTGCTTTGTCGAGTGGATACTCTCGATGAATGTCACCGTTCGAATCGCGACGGTAATAAGCGAGTGGTTGGTCCAAACGCCCACTGCGATCGAGTATCCAACCACGAAGCGTCGATTCAGAAAGTCGCCGAGTGCGCAAATCTTTGTAACTGAGTTCCTGAAATTTTTCGTTGCGGTCGGCTGCATACTGTGCCCAGTACACGTGAAAAGAGAAAATTCCTACTGAGAGCAGCACAAACAACCAACGCAGGGCACGCAGTCCCCGGTTAGTTGAAGTTGCCCCTAATCGTTTCTTAACAGCCTTCGGAAGGTCCGCAGGAATGGCGGCAGTGGAAACCGGACGACGTCGATTGCGGACGAGGCCGAGCAGCAAAAGAAGAATGACGAGAGCGAATCCCCCAAGATAAATAAGCGTAAACATCGCCGGCATTCGTTCCGGCACGGTGACAACGGGTGTTGGGGAAGGGGAGGGTGTTTGGAATAAGAGAAACAAGAATGAAGGGACAGGGTTCATGACTACTTAAGAGAGTCCACCACAGCCTTTCTGTCTCTAACAGCGTTCATCTGCTACTCGCCCTTTCTCAATCGCACCTCAACGTCGCCGAAGCCAACCACGTCGCCGTCCTCGATCAATCGTGATTCACCATACGCGATTCGTCTTCCATTGATGTAAGTGCCGTTGGTCGAGCCGGTGTCAGCAACAAGTAATGTGCCTTCTGAAGTCATCAGCAACGCAGCGTGAATCTTGGACACGCTTGTCTCATTCAACATCAGTTCATTGTCAGAAGCGCGTCCAACATTCAATCGCTTACCGCCAGGCTTAAATACAAGTGGAACTTCGCGCGTACCGTGTGACAGGGTAACGCGAGCAATGACCTCGATGTCGGGCATCGGAGGAGCCGCCGCCGGGATTGGCACTCCCGTTTTCGCTGCTCGTTTTGCCTCATCCTCGCGTCGAAGTTCTTCTTCGAACTCTCCAAAGTCTGGGTCAACCGAAATGCCCGTGGTAAAAATGTCGACCTCTGCCTCAACAGAAACAGGAGCCAGAGTGCGATAGCGGTGATCGTTGATATGGTCGATCGCGGCAGCGAGGACCTCGTTCTTTAGGTCGTTCAGTATTTCGGGTGGAGCTTCAGAGTGCGTTCCCCATTCAACCCTCAGCACGAGGTGATGCGGCGCGATGCGACCTTTACGCCCTTCGTCACGAGCACGCTCATCAATGAGACGCTTCATTCGCTCTATTAGCTTGGAAGTCGTTAGACCACTCTTCGGTTCGACCGTACGACCGAACTTACGATCCACCACATCGCCCATTCCTTCGAGGATGCGGCGTAGCAAACGTTCGGGTAACGCTTCCTGGCGTTGTTTCTTTCCTGCAGGTTCGTCTTTGAGTCTTCCTGCAGGATCTTCTGAGTCAGTCATTAAGAGTGAATACGAGTTTAGGGTTTACGGGTTCTGATGACTTCTTATTATGCTAAAAACGCAGTCCTTGTTTTGACTGCGCTGAAAAGGGAACTGATTGCTGGGTCGCCGCCATTTTAGCCTAAAGGCAGGTTCGATAATAGGGGGCGGCCTTCCCTGGTTGGGATTTCTCTGCGAAACCTCTGCGGCCTCTGCGTCTCGGCGGTGATAACATTTCCGTCCGTTTCCAAACAACTGTAGTCTGGTACTACAATCCTTCCAAAAAACTTCGGAGGTTTCTGAGGTGAGCAACATCAGCGCTCTCAACGTGAACGGCAAGAAGCTACCTGTCGATGTCGACCCGCAGACCAGTCTCTTAACAGTCCTGCGCAACAACCTCAACCTTACAGGTACAAAATATGGCTGCGGCGAAGCACAGTGTGGCGCTTGTACCGTTCTCATCGACGGCCAACCAACCCGTTCGTGTGTAACGAATGTAGGACGTGTGGCGGACAAACAAATTACCACGATTGAAGGTCTCGAGAAGGGTGGGCAGCTACACCCGCTTCAAGATGCGTTTCTCAAGGCAGACGCATTGCAGTGCGGCTACTGCACCTCAGGCATGATCATCGCAGGTGTTGCGCTGCTTGATAAGAATCCGAAACCAACACGCGAAGACATTGTCAGTCATATGAATGGCAACATTTGTCGTTGCGGTACCTACTTGCGGATCATCGCAGCGATTCAGATGGCCGCGGAACAGAAGGGGGTGCGCAATGACTGACACGGTAGAGGTCGAACGATACGAGTTATTCGAAGACCATCAGTATCAATTCAATTTTGATCGTCGCCAATTCATGAAGCTATTTGGCGGCGGCATCGCGTTGATAGTGCCACTTAGTAACCTCATGGCCCAGCCCCCACAACGCCAGGGCGAAGCCGGTCGTGGATTTAATCGAGAGCTGCCTAAGGAGATCGGTGCGTGGATACATATCGACGAAGATGGCTCGATTACGGTCTACACAGGAAAAGTTGAGATGGGCCAGAACATTCGCACATCGTTGACGCAAGCAGTCGCTGAAGAGTTACATGTGCCGGTTTCATCAATTCGTCTAGTGATGGGTGATACTGACGTGAGCCCATTTGACGCCGGAACGTTTGGAAGTCGGACCACGCCAACGATGGCGCCCCAGTTACGCAAAGCTGCGGTCGCGGCTAGAGAGACTCTCATCACTTTGGCAGCACAACAGTGGCAGGTCGAACCAACTGCCGTTCGTATAGTTGACGCTCGTTTTGTTAATCACGACAGTACGAAATCATTGAGCATCTCCGATCTTGCCAAGGGATTGAAGTTGGTTAAGACCATTCCGGCAGACGTTAAGACTACTCCTGCAAAAGAGTGGACTATCGCAGGACAATCAACACCTAAGGTGGACGGGCGTGATTTTGTTACTGGCCGGCACAAGTACACGTCTGACATACAGCGCGACGGAATGTTTTTTGGCAAAGTCGTTCGGCCGTCAGCGTTCAATGCGACACTTGCATCGTCTGATCCGATTAAAGAAACGCCCGGCGTGCAGGTATTGAAAGATGGGGATTTCATCGGCGTCGCTGCCCAGGATCAACAGACAGTCGTGCGTGTCGCGGGTGAGATCAATACCCAGTGGAAAGCCGCTGATCAGCCAGGTAACGCTCAGCTATCAGACTTTTTGCGTAAAAACACAACTGCTAACGAAGGTGCAGGCCGACCAGTGGGATCCGTAGCTGATGGACTTGCAGCAGCCGACAAAAAACTCGAGCAGACATACACGATTGCTTACATTGCCCATGCGCCGCTGGAGCCACGTGCGGCTGTGGCTGAGTGGGTCGACAACAAACTGACGGTTTGGACTGGCACCCAGCGTCCATTTGGAGTACGTCAGGAACTGGCAGAAGCCTTTCACATTTCCGAAGAGAAAGTTCGCGTGATTGTTCCCGACACAGGATCGGGCTATGGCGGCAAGCACACGGGTGAGTGCGCCATTGAAGCCGCTCGCCTCGCACTCACGACCAAGAAACCAGTGAAAGTAGTTTGGTCTCGTGAAGAAGAATTCACCTGGGCTTACTTTCGACCTGCCGGTGTGATTGACGTGAAGAGTGGCGTCAAGAACGATGGAACAATCACGGCCTGGGAGTTTCACAATTACAACTCCGGGCCGTCGGGTATTGAAGGTAGTTACGCGATACCTAATCAGAACGTGCAGTTTCATCCGAGCAAGTCACCATTGCGTCAGGGTTCGTATCGTGGACTCGCGGCAACTGCGAATCACTTTGCCAGAGAAACTCACATCGATGAGCTTGCCGCGCTATTGAGCATGGATCCTTTGGAGTTTCGACTGAAGAACCTGAAAGATGAGCGAATGCGAGCAGTTTTGGACGCGGCCGCAACGCGGTTTGGGTGGGGAAAGCAGAAGTTGAGTGCAGAACGCGGAGTTGGAATAGCGTGCGGTTTTGAAAAGGGTGGTTACGTAGCGACGTGCGCCGAAGTGTCAGTTGCGTCTCCGGGTGGCAAAGTTAAACTCGAACGAGTAGTAGCGTCGTTTGAATGTGGCGCGATTGTGAATCCAAAGCATCTCGAGAACCAGGTTGAAGGTGCAGTTGTAATGGCTATCGGAGGCGCCTTGTTCGAGGCAATCGAATTCAACAACGGTACGATTCTTAATGCTCGGTTCTCGCGCTATCGCGTACCCAGGTTCAGCGACGTACCAAACATTGAAGTTGTGCTGTTGGATCGAAAGGATCTCCCTTCTGCAGGTGCGGGTGAGACTCCAATCGTGGGCCTGGCGCCGGCCGTGGGAAATGCTATCTTCGCTGCAACTAAGACTCGACTTCGTTCCTTACCTTTGGCGCCGAGAGGAGTGACGGGGTAAATTCACCTCTCAATGCGTTCTAAAAAAAGGGTTCTTATGCGTTCCTAACGAAATCGCTGGTTCATTTTTCATTCGACCTCAAGCATCATCAAATCTTCACGCATTCAGGTCTACAGTATTATTTCGCGTAATCGAAAGGGTATCGATGATTCGAGTTCAAAACCTAACTAAACGTTTCGGCGATGTGGTTGCCGTTGATGACATCTCATTCGACGTTCATCGTGGAGAGATCTTCGCGTTTCTTGGTCCAAATGGGGCAGGGAAAACGACTACGATCAAAATGCTGACTACACTACTAAAGCCGACTCAAGGTTCACTTGAGTTGGATGGCCTTGATCCCACTGTTCAGCGGGATGAGGTACGCAAACGCTTCGGTGTAGTCTTTCAGGATCCCAGCCTTGATCAGGATCTGACTGCCTGGGAAAACATGGAGATCCATGGCGTCTTGTACGGTGTGCCACGCAAAGAAAGAAACGAGCGAACTACAAATCTGTTGCAGCTATTTGAGCTCTGGGAGCGGCGCGACGCTTTGGTCAAGACCTTCTCGGGAGGTATGCGCCGGCGTTTGGAGATCGCGCGCGGTCTGCTTCACACGCCAAAAGTGCTCTTTCTTGATGAGCCGACTTTAGGACTTGATCCGCAAAGTCGAAATCAGATGTGGAAACATGTCAAAGCACTGAACGAGACAGATCAAGTCACTGTATTCCTAACTACGCACTACATGGATGAAGCCGATCGCGTCGCTCATCGAATCGCGGTAATCGATCACGGACACGTCGTCGCGATTGGTTCGTCAAGCGAGTTGAAGGAACAAACGAAAACTAACTCACTCGAAGACGCCTTCCTTGCTTTGACGGGGACATCAATTCGCGACGAGAGTGCTACCGCCGCTGACGGCATGCGGCAAATTGCTCGCATGTGGAGAAAATAAAAAGATGAAGGTCATCTACATTCTTTGGTTGCGCGAAGTGAAGAAGTACTTACGCTCACGCACGCAAATCATTGCTTCGCTTGGCTCTCCAATCATGTACCTGGGAGTCCTTGGCTTTGGACTGGGCCCGGTGTTTAGACGAGCTGGCGAGGGAAGTTATCTTCAGTTTATGGCGCCAGGCGTTATCGGTATGACGGTGCTGTTTACGTCGATGTTTTCCGGTATCGCGTTGCTTTGGGATCGCCAGTTTGGGTTTCTAAAAGAAACGCTTGTTGCTCCGGTGCCCAGACTGTTCATCATGATGGGCCGAACAATCGGTGGTGCGACGGTGGCGATCATTCAGGGATGTTTGATATTCGTGGTTTGTCTGATCGCTGGTTTTCGTCCACTTAGCGCCTTGTCGATTCCGCTGGCTCTACTTTTCATGGCCCTGATCGCGATCGTGTTTGCGGCTCTGGGCACTGTGGTCGGCTCGAGCTTGAAAGACATGCAGGGTTTTCAATTAGTCATGAACTTCATGGTCATGCCGATCTTCTTTCTTTCCGGCGCGCTGTATCCATTGAGAAACTTACCTAAAGTCCTCGCAGTCCTGACGCGATTGGATCCGCTGACGTATGGAGTAGACGGAGTTCGGACAGTCTTGATAGGAGCCAGTCACTTTGGATCGGTTGCTGATTTGGCAGTGCTAGTTGTAGTCGCTTTTGTGTTGTTAGGTGTGGGAGCGTGGCGCTTTTCAAAGATTGAGATCTAGTAGCGCAATGTCCGATATGCTTTAGCTTGTCGGGGAACGGCTACTGACTAGCGCATTACTCACGTCAGGCTACCGACAAGCTAAAGCATATCGGACATCTGGCAGCACT
>DATEXA010000545.1:0-3542 GCA_035257465.1 Pyrinomonadaceae bacterium
GCAATCACTATGACGTCTCTTATTTGCCCGCAGAATCGAATACGGGAATGTTTGGCGGGAACTCGAACTGGAGAGGCCCCATCTGGATGCCCGTTAACGCACTGATCGTCCGCGGGCTATTAAATCTTTACAGCTTTTACGGTGACGAATTTACGGTCGAGTGTCCAACGGGGTCCGGCAAACGTATGACACTCTTCGAGGTGGCCCAGGAGCTCACGCGGCGACTTTCCAGCATCTTCCTGAGGGACGCTAACGGCCACCGGCCCGTGTATGGAGGTACGAAGAAGTTTCAGGAGGATCCACATTGGCGCGATCTAATCCAGTTCCATGAGTATTTCCACGGAGACAACGGAGCTGGCATTGGTGCTAGCCACCAGACTGGATGGACGGGATGCATCGCGGCTCTACAGGATTTCTTCGGTCGCATAACCGCTGGTGAGTTGCTCGCGAAGCAAGACCGAGTCATAGACCAATTGGTCCAGGAACAAGTGCATGGGAAAGCCGCGACGGCCCAGGGTAATCAGCCCCCGCGCGCGAAGAGGACTCAGAAGACGGCAAAGACAAAGAGTGCTAAAGGCGGCGTTCGTGGCTAGAGGCTTGATGAACAATTTGCGTAATCCGTATGCAAACCGGTTCCTACTTTGCTGCCGAACGTTGCTCACCTCCGCAGTGCTTATCATCTCAATCAACCATAAAGCACTTGAACTGAGGCTGATCACACGTATCGCCTGCGGTTCGACATCGACCTTTTAGAAACACGTGCCTTGTGTCTGAGCAAGAGAATCAATCATTCGTCCTCAGTTTAGTGCGCAGCTTTACTCGATCTTCCAGCGTGATGCCTACACGTATCTAATTTGAAAATGAATCGCTGCTGGCAGCGTACATGGCTCGCCACAGACGCTTCTTCGGGTGGGGCTCGATGCCGAAACTATATCCGCAGTTGACGCAGGTGTACCATGATTCTCGTTCGGTTCGACGGATCTTGTAATGACCACAAGCCTCACACGGAAAATCTTTGAGCAGCGCTGCGGTGACTGATGTTGGTTGGGCTTGACGCTGTTGACCTGACTCGGTTGGCAAAATTCTCCCCCTTTGTGTTCAGCGAAATAACGGATGATGACAAAGTTACCAGGTTGTAGCCGCACTTGCGCGCTGGACCCGGCGAAATACTCCCTGCGGATCACTGTCGAAGTGGTAGAGCTTTGCCACTTCTATTCGCTTGGCGAATGTGTTGCATACCAGTATCGCCAGGAGACCGCCGATCAATGGACCAATCCTAGATCCATCAGCTGGTCCAAACGCCAGATATTACTGCCGGCCCGAAACTTCTCGCCGGATTTACGCTCATGCCGGAAATGCCTGCTTCGATGGGACTCATGATTGCAAACAGAACTGTGCGAAAGGGGTGAACCGGCGCAACGGTGAAATGCGAGAAACAAGCACAGAGTGGAAATCAAACAAAAGGTCGTTGCCACCTCTGCCATGATCACCACGGGAATGCTGCACAATCCCGCTCAGGCTTCTTCGGATGACAGGACTCGGCACAAACTGTTCGAAAGGATTTCCCACGCCAAACATGAGAATCACCGATGAAAGGCCCAACATCACAAGCAAACCCGTGCCGGTCACTTCCGCCAGGAATAATTGCCATGGGAGCCGTAGGGGTTCTTCTTTCATGCCAACGCTCAACTCGTGCTGCCAGGCGCCTTCCGCCGCTTGGTTTCCTACAGTTAGTGGCGGGCATGGCAGTCACTTTCTTTTCCCGCCCTTCGCTGATGCGCGCTTGGGCGAGTTCGTGCGCCGTTTTGTGTTAGCAGCTCCGTTGCCGTCTAGTTCTGAATAGAGGGCCACCTCTGAACGAGCTTCGGCCCTATACGTAAGTCCTTCAAAGGAAGTCGCCGCTTCCCATGGCACGATGTCGTCTGGCGAATCGAGGCTGGTGTCGATCCAACGGTGCCAGGGATTCGTACTTCCGTCTGTTGAGGGCAGTTCAAAGTCCAACGGTTCCCAGTACGCGTTCACAATCAGATGTAGAAGTACCTTTTGCTTCTTAAGTTCCAGGGATAAGGCAATCGTGTGCGACCAACTATGCCAGTCAGGTTCATTGATCTTGACGCCGTGCCAGGATTTGTTCGCCTGCAGTAATAGCTGGTTGAGTGTGAGCCGCTGTTGTTCCATCTCCAGTTCTCGTTGCGGACGTGTGGCGTTAAGCAGAGTCAGAAATCGATGGACATCGGCATGCCTTTCGAGCAGTGTCCAGTCGAGCCAGTTGTCCTCATTATCAAAACAATAGGCGTTGTTATTCCCTTTCTGCGTTCGGCGCATCTCGTCACCCATCAGGATCATCGGCATGCCGAGTGACAACGCGTTGACAGTCAGGAAATTCTTAACTTGGCGGTTGCGAAGCTTCTCTATGGCGGGATCGTCCGTCGGACCTTCGACACCGCAGTTCCAGGTGCGATTATCGTTGGCGCCGTCGCGATTGCCTTCGAGGTTTGCTTCGTTGTGTTTTTGTTCGTATGAGACAACATCATTGAGCGAGAATCCATCGTGGCAGGTTACGAAGTTAATACTCTGCTCAGCTTCACGTTCTTCATGTCCGTAGATGTCCGGGCTGCCGAGCAGTCGCTCAGCAAAGCGCACAACGAAATTTTCCTCGCCGCGCAGGAAGCTGCGAACGTCGTCGCGAAACATCCCATTCCATTCTTTCCAGCTATCGCCGATGAAGCTGCCTACCTGGTAAAGACCTGCTGCATCCCAAGCCTCGGCGATCAGCTTCGTTCCTGCCAGAACCGGATCTGATTCAATGTCCCAGAGCACGGGCGGGTTCGGCATTGGCTGGCCCGTTGAGTCACGCGCCAGAATTGACGCGAGGTCGAAACGAAATCCATCTACGTGCATCTCTTCGACCCAGTAACGAAGGCAATCAAGGATCAATCGGCGCACAATCGGATTGTTAGCGTTGAGGCTGTTCCCACAACCTGAATAGTTGCTATACCGGCATTGATCAGATTCCAGGATGTAATAGGTTGGATTATCGAAACCTCGGAAACACAGGGTTGGTCCGTCAGCACCACCTTCGCCGGTGTGATTGAAAACGACGTCAAGGATTACTTCAATGTGTGCCTTGTGCAACGCCTTGACCATGTCGCGAAACTCATCCACAGGACCGGTCGGATCCTGACGCGAGCTGTACTGCTGGTGCGGCGCAAAGTAAGCCACTGGCTGGTACCCCCAGTAATTGACTAGCCCAGTAGGAACGTCCTGAACATCAAACTGGGATACTGGTAACAGTTCGACAGCTGTTACTCCCAAGTCCTTGAGGTAGGGTATTTTCTCGATCAGGCCGGCGTAGGTGCCTTGTTTGTTATCAGTGACACCCGAGCTGGAATGCTGTGTGAAACCGCGTACGTGCATCTCGTAGATGATCGTGCGCGACGAAGGAGTTCTTAAAGGCGCGTCACCTTCCCAGTCATACTCCCGCGGATCAACCACGGCGCTCTTCATTGCGGTACGCGCATTGTCGCCTTCCTCTGTGGCGG
>DATEXA010000546.1:0-20819 GCA_035257465.1 Pyrinomonadaceae bacterium
ACCTGACGTTCGATTAGTTCGATCCTGCTGTTTGTGTTTCGTGATCTGTCGTGATGATGGATCACGAGACACAGGAGCGGAGATCGAGAATTGAAAATATTATGAAATTCTTAGATCTGGGACTTGGCGCCGCTCAACTGCGAGTGGTTGAGTCCCTGGGATATATAATCCCAACCCCGATACAACACCAGACGATCCCTATCATTCTCGAAGGTCGCGATCTGATTGGTTGCGCTGAAACAGGCACCGGTAAGACGGCCGCATTCTTACTGCCTATTCTTCAAAAGCTGTCCGACACTCGCCGACCAGGCGTTCGTGTACTCGTACTAGCACCGACCAGAGAGTTGGCGTTGCAGATCCAGACAAACTACAACCAGCTAAATACGATCAAAAACAATCGCAGCGTCATTCTCATTGGCGGCGCGAATATTAAAACCCAGATTTCCGATCTTCGACGTGGCGCGACAGTAGTTGTTGCCACACCGGGACGGTTACTTGATTTGGCTGAACGTGGTGTCGTGAATCTTTCGCACGTGGAAGTCCTGGTGCTGGATGAAGCCGATCGAATGTTGGATATGGGTTTCTTGCCGGCGATTCGAAAAGTACTTTCGCTCGTGCCGGAAAAAAGACAGACCCTATTGTTCTCGGCAACACTCTCTCCCGAGATTGAGCGACTCGCTCGTTCGACAATGAAGGAGCCAAAGTTAGTGGAGGTCAGCAAGCGAGGACGTCCCGCGAGTTTGGTGGAGCAAACCGCCTATCAGGTTGCCGCCGAATCGAAGACCGCATTGTTGCTTGATCTACTGGAACGCGAAAGCTTTGAGCGCGTGCTGGTGTTTGCTCGCACGAGGCGCTCGGCGGAACGCTTGTCGCACATTCTTGCGGCTCGTGATCATCGCGTCAATCGCATTCACTCTGATCGTAGCCAACCGCAACGCGAAGCCGCACTGCGTGGATTTCGCGACGGTCGCACACGCGTTCTCATCGCAACAGACATCGCGTCGAGAGGGTTAGATGTAGACTCCGTTTCCCATGTGATCAACTACGACGTCCCGGCTGCACCAGAGGATTATGTGCACCGCATCGGCCGAACAGGACGAGCGGGTAACAAGGGTAAAGCGATAACCATCGTCACTCCAGTCGATGAGCTTTCACTTCGCGCAATTGAGAAACTGATGGGTCAAACTGTAAAAAGGATTGTGCCTGACGGTTTTGGTGGTCGAGCAGCCTTGCCTCCGACAAGTAAACCGATAGGTCGATCTACCAACTCAGTATTCACCCGCTCATTTCGTCCTCGACGAGCAAGCAGGTAAACCCGGGCTTTGTGCTTTGCGCTTTTTCAGGCGGAGTGTGGTATTGTTCGTCGCGAGCAAGGCACAAAGTACTCAGTTCAGTCCTCGATCCTGACTAACAATTAAGGAGAAACTACTTGGCAGCAGAAGATTTAATTCCAGCAGAAGGTGTGATTATCGATAAACAACCCAACGCTTTTTTCAAAGTGCAACTTGATAACAGTGAGCACGTAGTTTTGGCAGCTGTCTCAGGGAAGATGCGCAAGAATCGCATTCGAATTTTGGTTGGCGACCGAGTGAGCGTCGAGATGTCGCCATACGATCTGACCCGCGGGCGCATTACCTACCGTTACAAGTAAGAAAACTCAATAGCTGATTGCCAACTGCCGATTGCCAGTTTTTGGCTTTCGGCTTTAGGTCTTTTGGCCTTTGAAATTCTTTGAGTTCAGGCTCCTATTCAAATTGGCAATTCTTGCCTCACTCAAACTTAAACGAGCCGACAAACTCAGTCACCGATTGGTCCCACTTGGCGATCGTCTTCTCGGGTCCTACCAACTTCAAGTAGTAGGAACCCTTAGGCGTATCAATAACTGCCGCACGCAATCGATAATTCGGGTTGTTGTGAAACGTCCCGCTCCCCGGCGCCATTTCAGCGGTGTAGGTCCCGCTCACAGCGACCGAAGTTATCTTCAAGCCGTTTACAGTTAGATTTTCCTCTTTTGCTTTGTCCTTCGAATCGCTACCGTCGGGTTGTTTCATCTGATTAATCCAGCGCTCGATGTTCGCAGCTGTGCCGCCACCCTGACCCTGTCCAAAGTAATAAATAACGAGTGAACCGTCTTCCGTGTCACCCTCAGCCTTCGGAAGCTTGTATTGAGCTACACGCATCGCTGAGCTTGTTTTCTCCTCAACCCATCCCGATGGTGCTCGGAACCTAAGACTGGGAGAAGTTTGACTCTGTGACCTTCCCGTTAAGGTGCAGGCAAATGCCAGCACTATGGTGACGATGATCGATTGTTTCAACATGGTGTTCCATTTAACTCCAACGTATCCGTTCTATCAAGGAGCCCTTGATCCAAAGCGCGACACGCTGAAGAAGCATAATGGACAAAGGCAAGCTTCAAAGTTTTATGACGAAATCGGGTGTAGTTTCGACCCTGTATTTCCGTGACGCTGCGCTTATTAGCGTGATAGTATGCCCGTATCATGCATGCAGATGTTGTTCTTATTCGACTTATATTTACGGCAATTTTAATAGGAGCTGGATACATATTACGACCAGTCGCCGGCGACTCGTGGATATCTGCTGGTGTCGGTGCGATCATCGCGATTTGTATAATCCTCTTCGAACTTAGAATTCGCCGAGCGACACTCAAAACACTAATCGGGGCAGCCGTGGGATCGATTCTGGGAATCGTTGGCGCCTATCTGATTGGCTCGTTAATCAGTAGCCAGGAATCCATGGCTGTTGGACCCCACGTAAAGACATTCATCACGCTCGCGTTGACCTTCTTCATGGCCTACGTAGGGTTGATGGTGGGTGCGGCCAAAGGCGATTACCTTGAACTCTCCGCCCTCGGAGGGATTTTTAGCGACAAGGTGAGTCGCCGCGACTTAAAGATCCTGGACACATCGGTGATCATCGACGGAAGAATTGCCGATGTCGCTGAGACCGGCTTTTTGACGGGGTCGCTAATCATCCCACAGTTCATTCTTCGCGAGCTGCAACAAGTCGCCGATTCACCAGACTCTTCAAAACGCCAGCGAGGTCGACGTGGCCTGGACATGTTGAATCGTTTGCAGAACAACAGTTCACTTGATATCCAGATTGTTGAGACTGACTTTCCCTCGGTGCGAGAAGTCGACTTGAAATTGATTGAGCTCGGAAAACAACTCGACGCCGTAATCGTCACCAACGACTTCAATCTTAATAAGGTGTCGCAACTCCGCGGCGTTAGTGTTCTGAACATCAACGAGCTGGCAAATGCTCTCAAGCCGGTTGTGCTTCCCGGTGAAGCTATGCGTGTCTTCATCCTCAAAGAAGGTAAGGAATACAATCAGGGTGTTGCTTATCTTGATGATGGCACTATGGTGGTTGTCGACAATGCCCGCAAGTTAATTGGTAAGAATGCGGATATCGCTGTGACTAGTGTCCTGCAGACGACTGCTGGAAAGATGATCTTCGGTCGCCTATGGGAAGAAGCTGAGAATGGTGGTCACAACGAGATTCATCGCACTAATGGAACCTCGCGTCGTCAAGCACGTGATTCTCGTTCAGCACCTGGTCCGGTGCGAATTACCGACAGCGACGCAATCACGGAGACGTAAGTTTGATGTCCGATAAGCTGCAGCGGATTGCTGTGTAATCTCTTTCCTGAGGTTATAAAACTTATCGGACATTCTCCTGCAGATTCCTATCTCTCTTCATGAACACCGCGATTATTGCCGCCGCCGGAACGGGCAGCCGGATGGCGAGCGATCGGCCGAAGCAGTTTCTGCAATTGGCTGGAATGCCGATTGTCTTTCACTCTCTTAAACGCTTTGAGGAGTGCGACAGCATCCACGAAGTCATAGTTGTGTTGCCGGCATCAGAGTCCGCAAACTTCCTGTCGCTGACCGAAAAATTTGGCTTGAGAAAGCTGGCCAAAGTTGTACCGGGTGGGCCGACCCGTGCAGACTCTGTGAGGCGAGGTTTGATGGCGATTCGATCAGCGACGGCTGAGATCGTTGCTGTTCATGATGGTGTTCGACCGTTTGTTACTGTCGAAGAGATTCAGGGAACCATTGTGGCAGCCCGGCAGCATGGCGCAGCTATTCTGGTGGCCCCGGTAACGGATACGATTAAAGAAGTCACGAACCAGGCCGTGGTGGGTACGTTCAATCGTGAACGACTCCGACGCGCTTTAACGCCTCAGTGTTTCCGCTACGACCTGTTGCGAAAGGCTTATGAAAACGTCGACGTTAACGACGCATCATTAACTGACGAGAGTTCATTGGTTGAGAAACTCGGCGAACAAGTCGTCGTCGTTGAAGGTAGCGCAAGGAACATCAAGATTACGACGCAGGTCGATTTCACAATGGCTGAGTTGATTATGCGTGAAGGGCTTTGGTCTTAAGGTCTTTGCTTTTTTATATTCCAAGTACGGAACTTACCGAAAAACGTACCAAAGAGAATGTTCCGCATAGGTACAGGTAGCGACACTCACCGCCTCGTCGAAGGGCGGCCGCTTGTGTTGGGTGGAGTTAACATAGTTTCGGATCGCGGAGCGGATGGACATTCCGATGCAGATACCCTGGTACATGCTATTGCGGATGCGATACTGGGAGCCCTTTGCGAAGGCGACATCGGTGTACACTTTCCCGACAAGGATCCGCAATGGAGTGGTGCGAGTAGTTTGGAGTTGTTGTCTCGGGTGATGTGGTTAGCCCGTGAACGCAGCCTTCACGTAGTGAACGTCGATTCAACGATTGTGCTCGAGACTCCGAGGTTGAGACCTTACGTTGACACGATGCGGGCGAATATTGCTGAGGTTCTCGGAGTAGATCCTGGCTGTGTAAGTGTCAAGGCAAAGACAGGTGAAGGAGTTGATGCAGTGGGTCAAGGGCTCGCAGTTACCGCTCAGGCCGCTGTGCTGATGGAGAGTAACTAAGGAACCAGCTTGAGACCTCAAGACGTCATAAGAAGAAAGAGAGATGGGAAGAATCTATCTCGTGAAGAGATCGCGTTCTTCGTTGATGGTGTCACAAGCGGCAAAATTGCCGATTACCAGATCAGCGCGTTGCTCATGGCCATTTATCTCAATGGCATGAACGACGAAGAGCAGCAAGCGCTGACTGAAGCAATGCTCAACTCCGGAAACATCCTCAACTTTTCTGACATTCCCAAACCAAAAGCAGACAAGCATTCGACTGGAGGCGTAGGCGACAAGACTTCGCTGATCATCGCTCCGCTAGTCGCGGCTTGCGGAGTTTGTGTGCCGATGATCTCAGGACGTGGCCTGGGTCACACTGGCGGAACACTTGATAAGCTCGAATCCATTCCTGGTTATCGAGTGAATCTGAGTGCGTCAGAGTTCAGGACAACTCTCGAGGAAGTTGGGTACGCAATGGCGGGTCAAACCGCTGAGATCGCGCCGGCTGACAAGAAGATGTACGCCTTGCGCGACGCGACTTCGACCGTTGAAGCCATTCCCTTGATCGTCGCTTCCATCATTTCGAAGAAAGGCGCCGCGGGACTTGAAGCAATGGTCATCGATGTGAAGGTTGGGAATGGTGCGTTCATGCGCGAGGAGTCACGAGCGAAAGCGCTGGCGCACGCACTTGTGAGAACTGGCAACTCCTGTGGGATTAAAACCCGAGCGTTGTTGACTGATATGAACCAACCGCTCGGCCGGGCAGTCGGCAATTCGCTGGAAGTCGAGGAGTGCATCAATCTGCTGCGTGGCGATGCGCCCTTTGGTGCGAAGCCTGTTCTCGATTTGTCTACAGAATTATCAGCTCACATGCTTGTACTTGCCGGCGTAGAAAATACTCTCGAAGCCGCTCATGAACGAGTGCAAAAAGTCCTGGACGCTGGCTCAGCGTTGGAGTGCATGCGTAACAACATCATTGCGCAGGGAGGCGATCCTCGAGTTTGTGACGCTCCTGCGGATTTTCTACCTTTGGTAAAGGATTTCGTTAAGGTAGAATCCCGGCGCTCTGGCTACATTAACAACGTTGACACTTCAGAGATTGGACACACAATCGCTGCCATCGGCGGCGGCCGAGTGCGCATCGAAGATGTTATAGATCCCACAGTTGGTTTCATCGCTGAACACAAAATCGGAGATCAGATAAACGAGGGAGATGTTCTCGGTGTGGTCTATTGTGCGGATTCCGCAAACGCTCAAGAGGCGGTGCAACGGATTCAAGCAGCGTATGAAATTACAGAAGAACCGGTAAGGGAGCTGCAGAAGTTAGTTAAGGAAGTAATAAACGAATGAGACACAAACTGCTTCTCCTCGTATTGTTGTCATGTATGGCTGTCTTAGTGTCCGGCTGTAACAAGGGTTACGCCACAGACGATCGTTCGAAAGTCCATGTTGGGATCGTGTTTGATATTGGTGGAAAGGACGATCGGTCATTCAATGCTGCAGCCTGGGAGGGGGTGCAACGCGCTGCGAAAGACCTGCCTATTGTCTTGCGTGACATTGAACCCGGAACGCCCAACGCAATTGAACCGGCAATGCGCGCGTTCGCTGAGCGAAATTTCGACTTAATAATCGGCGTCGGATTTGCGCAGGCGCCCATCATGGAGCAAGTGGCGAAGAACTATCCGAACATTAACTTCGCGATTATTGATGGTGTCAGTGATCTTCCAAATGTAGCGTCACTCGTTTTTAAGGAGCAGGAAGGTTCGTATCTTGTAGGAATGCTTGCAGCGAAGACTTCGCAAACGGGAACGATCGGATTTCTTGGTGGAATGGACATCGGGCTCATTCATCGTTTCGAAAAGGGTTACGAGGAAGGTGCAAAAGCGGTTAATCCCAATATTCGTTTGATTCAGAACTACGTGGGTGTTACTGACAGTGCATGGAACAATCCGGGCAAGGGCAAGGAACTTTCGTTGGCCCAAATCGGCAAAGGGGCTGACGTGATTTTTACTGCGGCCGGAAATTCAGGGCTCGGTGCGTTTGATGCTGTCGAGCAACAGGGTAAGCAGAACGGTCGGGCTACGCATTTTGTTATTGGCGTTGATTCAAATCAAAACATGGTCAAACCAGGCTTTGTTCTGACGAGCATGGTTAAGCGAGTCGACAATGCGGTCTATAACATCGTCCAGGAAGTTTTCAATCATCGGTTCTCACCGGGTCTGCACGTCTTTGGTTTAGATAAGGACGGTGTTGGCTACGCGATGGATGAAAACAATCGGAGCCTGATCTCTCCAGAAGCAATCCAACAGGTAGAAGAGGCGAAGAAGAAGATTATTGGGGGAGAGATTAAGGTGACGGATGCAATGAATAACTAGTGGTTTTAGGTCTTTGGTCTTAGGTTTTCGGTCTTAGGTTTTTGAAATATATTGTTTCGGTCTTATCAATCTTTCCTCAGGAGAAACCCGAGATGGAAAAGACCAACTTTGTGCATCTTCACATCTATAAACTGTCCGAGAAACTTGCGGACGAGATTTGGAACATCGTGTTGCGCTGGAACTTTCTGGCGAAGCACACGGTAGGTATTCAAATCATCAATGCAGCAGACAGTATCGGTGCCAACATTGCGGAAGGAAGCGGAAGGGGAACAGATCCTGAACTCCGGCGCTTCTTCAGAGTCTCACGAGGTTCACTCTATGAGACACAACATTGGTTGAGGCGCGCTTACAAAAGAAAGCTATTGACCGACAGCCAGGTAAATCGGCTACTTCCGATCGTGAATGAGCTTACGCGCCAAAGCTAAATGCTTATTTAGGAGCAATCGGCTCATTACGACGTCGTCGAAACTAGAGCGATCCAAAGCAAAGGCCGAAGGCCGAAGACCCAAGTCCAAAGACCAAGCGGCACAATGTTAGAACTGCGCAACATCACCAAACGTTTCGGCTCCGTTGTGGCTAACGACAACATCAACATCGTCGTTAAGCCGGCGACGATTCATGCCATCGTCGGAGAAAATGGGGCGGGGAAGTCGACCGCCATGCGCATCGCCTATGGGTTCTATACACCAGACAGTGGCGAGATCTTTGTGGATGGTCGGCCTCGCGAGATCAAGTCTCCTCACGATGCGATCGCGCTGGGCATTGGAATGGTTCACCAGCACTTTATGTTGGTTGAACCCATGACTGTAGCCGAAAACATTGTACTGGGATCGGAGCCGGGGTCCTCATTTGTCCTTGATCTAAAGAAGGCCGCAGCCGAAATCAGGAAACTTTCCGAAGAGTTCAAGCTCGCAGTAAATCCACATGCTCCCGTCGAACATCTTTCCGTTGGACAACAACAAAGAGTTGAGCTTCTCAAAGCGTTGTATCGTCACGCGCGTCTGTTAATTCTGGATGAGCCCACAGCGGTTTTGACGCCTCTCGAAGTTGAAGAGTTCTTCTCGATTCTGAGGCGAATGCGAGAACAGGGAAAGACCGTAATCATAATCACTCACAAACTTTCGGAAGTGCTCGCTATCTCTGATGAGGTCACGGTGATGCGTGATGGCAGAGTGGTCGGCAGGGTCCAAACCAAAGACACCAACGCTGCCGAACTTGCGCGCATGATGGTTGGCCGCGAAGTTCTTTTGCGAGTCGAGAAGCCTGAGCCAAAAATTGGCGAGCCCAAGTTATCGTTAAAAGACATAACAGTAATAACTCGTGATGGAGCAACTCCTGTGAAGGGAGTCTCATTTGAAGTTCGTAAAGGCGAGATTGTTGGCATCGCGGGTGTTGAAGGAAATGGGCAGACGGAACTGATCGAAGCTTTGGCTGGCTTGATCGATCCGGCCCAGTTATCCGGAGAGATCAATTTCGAAGGTAAAGACATTATACGCGCCGGTGCCCGTTCCAGACGCGAATTGGGCATCGCTCATATTCCAGAGGATCGGCATCGCAGAGGCCTGTTGTTGGATTTCACTCTCGCAGAAAATTCGATCCTTGGCGTGCATTATCGACCTCCGATTGCGTCTGGTGTCGGGGATATATTCCTCGACAACAAAGCAATTCAAGCGAGGGTCAACGAAATCATTGAGCAGTTCGACGTCAGACCCCGTAACCCACTCTTACCCGCTAAAGCGCTCTCCGGCGGGAATCAACAGAAACTGATCATCGGCCGGGAATTTCACGTCGATCCGAAACTCTTGCTTGTGTCACAGCCAACTCGTGGCGTTGATATCGGCGCCATTGAGTTCATTCATCGCAAACTGGTGAGTCTTCGTGATGCCGGGTGCGCAATACTGCTCGTCTCAGCTGAACTAGAAGAAGTGACCAGCCTGGCGGATCGGTTGCTTGTTATTCACGAAGGCAAGATTGTCGGTGAAGTGGATCCGAAGGTGGCGACGGTGGAGGAGATTGGGTTGTTGATGACGAGGGGGCACTAAGGCAATGCTGGTCTTTGATCTTGGCTCTTCAGTCTTTGGATTACGCCGGATCACTCTTCAAGCGATGTATCATTTTCCATTTTCCATTTCTCATTTTCTATTGTCAGGCACAGATCATGATCGGCCTTAGATCACCTAACCGCAAACAGCAAAAGCCAAAGACCTAAGACCAAAGCCCCAAGACCACAGATGACTAACCTCCTCCGCCAAATCCTTTTCCCTCTCATCGCCGTTGTTGCGGCGTTTATTGTCGGTGGCATTCTCATTCTGCTGGTCGGTGATAATCCCATCATTGCCTATCGGCTCTTGATTGGGAGCGCACTGTCGTGGCCAGACGGTATCGGCTATACGCTCTTTCACGCGACACCATTAATCTTCACTGGTCTTGCAGTACTAGTTGGATTCCGCTGCGGTCTCTTTAACATCGGAGCCGAAGGACAACTTTATGTCGCAGCCTTTGCCACAGCGTGGGTGGGAATCACGTTTGCAAACCTATCGGCTTGGTTGCTCGTGCCGTTTTGTTTTGTGGCTGCGATTCTTGTTGGAGCCGCCTGGGGAGCGATACCTGGAGTGTTGAAGGCGAAGTTTGGTTCGCATGAAGTGATCAATACGATCATGTTGAACTTCATCGCGGTAGCGCTAGTCAGTTACTTCACGCAGTATCACTACAAAGTGCCCGGCGATCCGATTTTGCAAACGTCTCCGATCGGACAAGGAGCCCACATCGCGCGCTTAGGAAAGTTTATCCATGGTTTTCCGGAACGTATTCCGCTGAACGTTGCTTTTCTACTCGCGTTGCTTTGTTGTTTGCTGGTCTACATCTTTCTGTGGAGAACAAAGTGGGGTTACGAGATTCGCTCTACGGGAAGCAACCCCTCCGCTGCGGAATATGGAGGTATCTCGATCCGCAAACAGATTGTGCTCGCGATGGCCGTATCTGGCGCACTGGCCGGCATGGTTGGCATCAACGACGTGATGGGCTATCGCTATCGTTATTACGACGGCTTCTCTGATCAATATGGGTTTACCGGTATTGCCGTCGCGCTTCTGGGTCGCAATCATCCTGTCGGAGTGATTCTGGCTGCGTTGCTATTTGCGGTGTTGCAACACGGCGGTATCTACGTTGATGGTTTTTCGGAGCATGTTACGAAGGATATCGTTCAAGTCTTACAGGGAATCATTATTCTCTTTGTGGCCGGGGAGGCTTTCTTCAAATACATGTCGAGCCGCTTTGGCCTAAACCGATCGGCGAAGGTCTAAACGATGAGAGATATTTTCACGCTTGCGCTTATTACATCGACTATTCGACTGGCGACGCCTTTGATCCTTGCCGCACTTGGAGGAATGTTTTCGGAGCGCTCCGGTGTTATCAACATTGCGCTGGAAGGGAAGATGTTGGCGGGGGCATTTACAGCCGCGGCAGTTACATACGCAGCCGATACTAAATTTCACATGGGCAATGCGAGTCCGTGGGTTGGATTGCTCGCCGCGATTCTTGCGGGACTTTTTATCGCGGCAATCTATGCAGTGACTTGTATCCGTTTTAAGGCCGACCAGGTTGTCAGTGGCGCTGCAATTAACATTTTGATGTTGGGTATTCCCGGTTTCCTGAGTGGCGCATTCTTTTTGTCGTCAGGCTCAACCCCACAGCTTCCAAAAGAACACTTGATTCCACTCACTCCTATATTCATTGCTTTCGCAATGGTTTTTGTGAGTTGGTTTGTGATGTACCGCACGCCATTTGGTTTGCGACTTCGTGCAGTTGGAGAGAAGCCGGAAGCGGCTGATGCTGCGGGAGTCAGCGTAAATCAGATACGGTACTGGGGTGTGTTGTTGGCAGGTGCGCTTGCGGGTATCGGAGGAGCTTATCTTTCGATTGGCCAATCATCTCTATTTACAAGAAACATGACGGCGGGCCGAGGATTTATTGCGCTCGCCGCGTTGATCTTCGGTAAGTGGCGTCCAGTGCAAACGATGCTAGCGTGTCTTTTGTTTGGTTTCACGGAGGCGGTTTCAATTCAAATGCAAGGCGCGGTAAAGTTACCCTCGGGCGAGGATATACCGGTTCAATTTATCCAGATGGTCCCCTACGTATTGACCATCGTCGTGCTGGCCGGTTTCATCGGATCGTCCAAGCCCCCAGGAGCACTGGGAATCCCTTACCAGAAAGAAAAGTAATCAGGAGTTTAGTTAAATGACTGAGCAAGTGGTGAGCACGGGGCTCTACGAACGCGCTGAACATGCGGCACGCATCATTCGTTCGCGGACGACTGAAACTCCACGGGTAGCAATTGTATTGGGCAGCGGTCTTGGTGGATTTGCCGACGATTTCGATGAGCCGGTTGGAATTCCCTACGAGGAGATCCCGGGTTTTGCTCGCTCAACAGCCGAAGGACACGCCGGTCGATTAGTCATTGGCAAGATCGATCAAGTTCCGTTGGTGGCGATGCAAGGCCGAGTTCATTTCTACGAAGGCTACTCACTCGAACAAGTTACATTTCCTATTCGCACGTTTAAGTTACTTGGAATCAAAACACTGATCCTCACAAACGCTGCAGGTGGAGTTAACGTGCAACTGACACAAGGCGCGCTAATGGTTCTCAGCGATCACCTGAATCTGATGGGCGACAATCCTCTACGCGGTCCGAACGATTTACGATTTGGCCCTCGTTTTCCCGATTTCACGTCCGCGTACTCGCCGGAGCTTCAAGAGATCGCGGTTGAAGAGGCCAAGGCTTTGGGCGTTGAAATCCGGCGAGGTATCTATGCGGCTTTGGCTGGTCCAAGCTATGAGACGCCGGCTGAGATTCATTTGCTGAGGGCTCTGGGTGCTGATGCGGTTGGTATGAGTACTGTTCCTGAAGTTATCGTGGCTCGACAGATGAATATGGAAGTACTAGGCATCTCCTGCATCACCAACATGGCCGCAGGTATTAGCGATCAGCCCATCAATCATGAGGAAGTGATGGCAACCGGCGATCGAGTGAGAGAGACATTTACTCAGTTGTTGGGACGAGTAGTGAGTCGAGTGAGTAGTAGGGTATAAGAAACATGATTTTCGCTGCCTAACCTGCGTTGGAGCCGAGTGGATTGTCTGGACAGGAATTGTAAGAATGATAATTGGTATTTGTGGTGGAACGGGATCTGGAAAGACAACCGTTGCAAATCGCATCCTCGAATCGGTTAGCGCCAGCGAAGTAGTTTTTATTCAGCAAGATTCCTATTACCGCAATCTCAAGGATCTTCCTCTCGACTATCGTCAAGTCGCAAATTTCGATCATCCTGATGCCCTCGACAACGATTTGTTGGTGAACCACGTCCGTAAGTTAAAAGCTGGGGAACCGATCGATTTGCCGCTTTACGATTTCAAAACGCATTCACGGCTCATTGAAACGCGTACAGTCGAACCCAAGCCGATCGTCATCGTTGAAGGAATTCTGATATTTGCTGAGCCGCGCTTGCTCGAGCAAATGGATATTAAGGTCTTTGTCGACACCCCCGACGATATTCGGTTTATTCGCCGGTTGCGTCGTGATATCGCAGAACGTGGTCGTACGGTCGAATCCGTCATCGAGCAGTACGTCGAAACCGTGCGTCCTATGCACATGCAATTTGTCGAACCATCGAAACGATATGCGGACGTAATTATTCCTGAAGGTGGTCATAATCTTGTAAGCATTGATTTGTTGAGCGGAAAAATTCGCGAAAAGCTGGCCAGTGCTTTACATCCCGTTGGAGGACAACTTTGAGCGAACACAATTTCCAATCGCTAATTGAAGCGGCTCAGAACGCACGAATGCAGGCAGTAGCACCTTTCTCAGGTTTTCCGGTTGGAGCCGCGGTGAGGTCCGAAAGCGGGAAGATCTACACCGGCTGCAATATAGAGAGCGCAAGCTATGGATTGACTGTGTGCGCTGAACGGGTTGCTATCTGGAAAGCACTATCAGAAGGCGAGAGACATTTCACTGAATTGGCCGTGGTTGCCGACACTGAAACTCTAACGCCACCGTGCGGAACGTGCCGGCAGATCATCTGGGAATTCGCGCGTGGCGCCACGATTGTCTTCGCGAATCTCAAGGGTGAGAGCGAAACGTTCCAAATGGCAGAACTTTTGCCGAGGGCATTTGATGCACGTTTTCTTCGAAGTGCTAAGAAGTAGCGTTGTCCGATAAGCTTCAGCTTGTCGAAGTACTTTCGAATCTGCTGCTCTTCCGACAAGCTGAGCTTATCGGACATTAGAATTTACCTGACATCCTTATGCGAAATCGTCTACTTGGTCTGTTCACTCTGATCGCCATGGTTATCAGTACGACTTCACAAGCTCTCGCTCAGAATCGCAAGGAACGAGTTGATCTGCTTGTTCTTGGTGGGACCATCGTCACCATGGACGTCTCGCGCAGGGTCATTGATGACGGTGCTATCGCAGTGCGAGACGGACGGATCATTGGTATCGGTCCCCGGGTTGAGATCGAACATAGCTACACCGCACGCAAAACAATCAGCGGAGCCGGAAAGTTAATCACACCCGGACTCATTAACGGACACACGCACGTCCCGATGGTTCTTTTTCGTGGGCTGGCAGACGACCTGGACCTACAAGAGTGGTTAACGAAATACATCTTTCCGGCCGAGGCAAAGAACGTAAACGAAGAATTCGTTCGTGCAGGAACTCGCCTTGGTCTCGCGGAAATGATTCGAGGCGGCACGACCACCTACTGCGATATGTACTACTTTGAAGATGCGATTGCTGAGGAAACATTCGCTGCAGGTGTTCGAGGTGTGCTGGGTGAAACGCTAATCGACTTTCCGGTGGCCGATAACAAGACTAACGCCGAAGGGATGGCTTACGTAGAAAAGTTTGTGAGTCGCTGGAAGGGGAACGAGTTGATTGTACCAGCAATCGCGCCGCACGCACCGTACACGGTTTCAGAAGATCATTTGAAAGCGGTGCGCGCGTTCTCGGATCGCACTGGCGCGCCGATTGTTACGCACGTTTCGGAGACGAAGCGCGAAGTCGATGACAGCGTGAAAGCAAAAGGGGCAAGTCCGGTTGCTTATCTCGATCGGATTGGATTTCTTAACGAGCGAGTGATTGCTGCCCACGTGGTGTGGCCACAGGGCACCGACATCAATATCCTCAAGCAACGGCGCGTCGGCGTTGTTCATAATCCTCAATCGAATATGAAGCTCGCGTCAGGTGTTGCCCCTGTGCCGCGGATGATGGACGAAGGTGTCTTACTAGGATTGGGAACCGATGGAGCAGCCTCAAACAATGACTTGAACATGTGGGAAGAAATGGACACGGTAGCGAAGTTGCACAAGGTGTTCAGTGGAGATCCCAAAGTGATCTCGGCTCAACAGGCATTTGAACTCGCTACAATTCGGGGGGCGGCAGCGCTTCACCTTGAAAAAGAAATCGGGTCATTGGAAACGGGCAAACGTGCCGATATCCTTATTATTGAGCGCGATTCATTGAATCAGATTCCGCTCTACAACATTTATTCTGACTTGGTCTATGCCACTAAAGGGTCTGACGTTGAGAGCGTGATAATTAATGGCCGTATTGTCATGCAAGACCGGCGACTATTGACTTTGAATGAGGTTGCAATTAAGCGGGACGCACGGGTGTTCAGGGAAAAGATCGCGAAGAGTCTGAACATTTCACCTGAGAAGTGATTCTGCCTGCGGTCCCTCATAACGCTCCTCCCAACGCACAATTTGTTTAACGTTGCGACGATAAGTCCCGTCGTAGCAACGCGAAAAAGTGCCGCTTGCCTCATTCACCTTATCCGGCCATAATAAGGTGTCGAAGTTGGTTAATCTTTAAAGCGAGCCTGCATGCTCGCTTTTGTGTTTCTGGGAGTGAGAGCAATTTGAGTTCTTTTTCGTTTCGCCTAAATTCACGTGTAATTTTCCCGACAGTCTTAATCCTAATCGCCGCAATCGTCGCGGTTGCACAGTCGTCTCAACCCAACTCCACAACTCCAACAACAAATCCTTCAAATCAAAAAACAACGGCGGCGTCTGCAGTGATGCCAGCTAATCGAGTCAATGCGCCTGTCCAGGCTGCAGTGACAACACCAAGTTCTGTTCAAGTCGCGCCGCCGGAGAATACTCCAGAGGTAAACCCCGCGCTTCGGCGAATCGAGAGGGCGCGTGCATTAGCGGCAGCGCACCAACTCCCACAAGCGGCGACTGATCTGGAGAACGTACGGGTGTCGGTAAGTGACATAGCGTTACGCAATGTTACGACCTTGATACTAATTGGCATTTACATGGAAGAGGGGAATTATGTTCGACCGCAGGCACTGCTCGAGGAGAGTTTCCAGGCTCGCGCAGCTCAGAAAGACGAATCACTTCGTACCTATTTCGCGATGGCCGGACAAACAATAAATGGCGTTCGATCGCACCTGGCCCGCTACCGCGCATTTGGAATCAACCCAAGCGATACAGATCTTCCGGTTGAGGCGAATACAGATTTGGAGAGAGTGCGTGGTTTGCTTGAGCGCGTTGCCAGCCAGGCAAAGGAAATTGGCAATGAGGCGGGCCGTTCGTACGACGCAGTTGCTCTTCAGGAAGACGTCGTTGGCATCCGTCTTTCATTGCCGCGTGATGATGCGGATCGCGATAAGTGGCAGAACGAGTACGTGGCAGTACGCGAAAGACTGGCCGGATCACAGGCCCAGGTAACCTCTATAGGTCGTTCGACTCTTCTTGACGCCGTCACATCCAGGGTACCGAATCCATTCGCGACTAAGCCGTCAGCAACGACAGATGCTGCGGGTAATGACGCTAACAAACCTTCTACGTCATTGACGAGCACCGCTACAACGGAGACACGTGAACCTCAATTGATTAGCACCGGCTCTTTAAATGGCCGTGAGAGCAAGCGTGTAACGCCGGCCTATCCCTCAATGGCTAAAACCACCGGAGTTACCGGCACCGTTCGCGTGTTTGCCATCATCGACGAGAACGGCAAGGTTTGGGTCACCAACTCGGAGGGTCCCACGCTGCTTCGCAAAGCCGCCGAGGACGCTGCAAAAGGTTGGACATTCCCGCCGACTCTTGTAAGCGGCAAGCCCGTCAGGGTCGCCGGCTACCTCGATTTTGATTTCAAACTCTAAGACCGGTGCTTAGTTCTCATCATCCTGCTTTACTGAACTTCTAATCTTGACTTTAAAGTAAGGTATCCCTTAAGATGCGGCCAGTTAATGATTTAGTCGAATTGTTATGAAACTTTCTGCTCAAGAAGAGTACGGACTGAGATGCCTTCTGCAGCTGGCGCGGGCAGAAAGGGAAGGCGAGTCTTTGACCCTTTCACAGATCGCCAGCCAGGAAGGAATATCGTCCGCAAACGCTGGGAAGCTGATGTGGATTTTGGTAAAAGCAGGTCTCGTTCAATCAACGCGAGGAACAAAGGGCGGATATGTTTTGGCTCGACCGGCAGCGGATATTCGGCTTAACCAGGTTATTCGCGTTCTTGAAGGTGAGCCAGCTGAGTCGCACTGCAAGAGCTACGCGGGTGTGCTTGAAGCGTGTATTCACACGGGCGATTGTGGGATTCGGCCAGTGATCGTGGAATTGCATCAGATAGTTGATAACGCTCTGGCGGAAATCACTCTTTCGCAGTTGTTGGGAAGTGAGGCGAACGTCGATGCTGTGCTGCATAAGATTCAGGGCGTGAAGCGAACGGAAGAATCTCCGGTGCGGGCCTGAGCACAAATACTTAGAAGGGTTATTTTACGGATTAAATCATGAGTACGGCTGAGCTACTAGGCAACCAAGAATACAAGTACGGTTTTGTCACTGACATCGAATCTGACATGATCCCTCGCGGTCTGACGGAAGATACCGTTCGTCTGATTTCAGAGAAGAAGAACGAGCCGGACTGGATGCTTGAGTTTCGTCTCAAGGCCTATCGTCACTGGTTGACGATGACGGAACCAAAACACTGGCCAAATCTTCACTACCCGAAGATTGATTACCAGGACATCATCTATTACAGCGCTCCGAAACAAAAACCGACAAAAGCTAGTCTTGACGAAGTAGATCCGGAACTACTCAAGACATTTGAGAAGCTGGGCATCCCGCTGCAGGAACAGAAACAGTTGGCTGGAGTTGCGGTCGATGCTGTTTTTGATTCAGTCTCCGTCGCAACAACATACAAAGAAAAGCTGAAGAAGCACGGGGTGATCTTCTGTTCATTTACGGAAGCGATCAAAGACTATTCGGAACTGGTTAAGAAGTACCTTGGCTCAGTTGTGCCAACTAATGACAACTTCTTCGCTGCGTTGAATAGCGCTGTTTTCTCGGATGGAAGTTTTTGTTTTATACCCAAGGGCGTGCGCTGTCCAATGGAGTTGTCGACCTACTTCCGTATCAATAACTCGGAGTCGGGACAGTTCGAACGGACATTGATCGTTGCAGAGGAAGGGGCGTACGTCTCCTATCTTGAAGGCTGCACTGCGCCGAAGTTTGACAAGAACCAACTCCACGCTGCGGTCGTTGAGCTTATCGCTCTCGACGATGCACAGATTAAGTACTCGACAGTTCAAAACTGGTACGCAGGCGACGAAGAGGGCCGCGGTGGTATCTACAACTTCGTTACGAAACGCGGGAAATGTGCCGGTCGTAATTCCAAGATTTCCTGGACGCAAGTTGAGACCGGTTCTGCGATCACCTGGAAGTACCCCTCGTGCATCCTCCAGGGTGACAACTCAATCGGTGAGTTCTATTCAGTTGCTCTCACTAATCACGCGCAGCAGGCTGATACCGGCACCAAGATGATTCACCTTGGTAAGAACACTCGATCGACGATCATTTCCAAGGGTATTGCGGCCGGTAAATCAAACAATAGTTATCGCGGCTTAGTGAAGGTTATGCCTAAGGCTGAGAATTCGCGGAACTACACTCAGTGTGACTCGATGTTGATTGGCGCTAGTTGCGGCGCGAACACATTCCCGTACATCGAGGTCATGAACAACAGTTCCAGTGTCGAGCATGAAGCTTCGACGTCGAAAATTAGTGAGGAGCAGTTGTTCTACTTGCAGCAACGTGGCATCTCGCCGGAAGACGCCGTGTCGTTAATTATTAATGGTTTCTGTAAGGATGTGTTTTTGCAGTTACCGATGGAATTTGCAGTGGAGGCTCAGCGATTGTTGGGGCTGAAGCTCGAAGGTAGTGTTGGATAAGAATTAGGTGTTAGGCGTCGGGTGTCAGTTGGCGGATTGAGTGTTCGATCTGACAGTTGACACCCGAAACCTGTCACCCGGAGATGAGAATGCTAAAGATTCGAGATTTACATGCAGCGATAGACGGAAACGAAATTCTACGTGGAATAAACCTCACCATTAACAAGGGCGAGGTTCACGCGATCATGGGACCGAATGGTTCCGGCAAATCAACGCTCGCGAAAGTTCTGGCGGGCCATCCTGATTACGAAGTGACTGCGGGTGAAGTGCTGTACGAAGGCAGGAACTTGTTGGAAATGTCACCCGACGAGCGTGCTCGTGAAGGCGTCTTTATGGCATTTCAGTATCCAATTGAAATTCCGGGCGTCTCGAATGCTCAGTTTCTTCGACTCGCGTACAACGAAAAACAGAAGCATCTTGGGCAAGAGGAACTCGACCCTCTGGAATTCAAGGATCTGTTAAAGCAACGCGCAAAGGTTGTTGAGATGGACGCGAGTTTCATGACTCGTTCGGTGAACGAGGGTTTTTCAGGCGGCGAAAAGAAACGGAATGAGATTTTGCAAATGGCCGTGCTGGAGCCAAGGCTTGCAGTCCTGGATGAAACGGATTCCGGTTTGGATATTGATGCACTGCGCGTAGTGGCGGGAGGAGTTAACCAGCTTCAGGGTCCCGAGAATGCGATCATTGTCGTTACCCATTATCAACGTCTTCTGAATTACATCGTTCCAGACTTTGTTCATGTGTTGGCAAATGGTCGTATTGCCCGTGAAGGCGGCAAAGAGTTGGCTCTGGAACTCGAGGAGAAGGGCTACGACTGGATCAAGGCTGAGCTTCAGGGAAATGGAGCGAGTGCCCCGGCAAACTAGATATGGTTACTGAACTCGCTAAACCTGAAAGTAATTATCAATCTGCGTTTCGCGCTTTGAAGCAATCGAAACCGACCGTTGCCTGGGTGGAGATAGTCCGCGAAAGCGCTATGGACCGTTTTGAGTCCCTTGGCTTTCCGACTGTCGCAAACGAGGAATGGAAATACACGAACCTTGCAGTGCTGGCAAAGGACAGTTTTCGTCCATCAGAGGCTCAGTCAGCAATCACGCCTGCCGATCTTGGTCGCTTCTCTTTTCCGGAGACCGCGAGCAGTCAAGTCGTGTTGGTAAATGGTCTGTTCCGTCAGGATCTCTCGAGCACCGCTGAACTGGAAAGCATCGTTGCGGTCGATCTGTTCAGCGCGATTGCGGATGCGCGATACAACAAGATCGTCCGCAGTTACCTGGCTCGGAACGCAAACTATCACGACAAATCGATGACAGCGCTCAACACGGCGTTTCTGCAGTCTGGCGTTTTCATTTTGATTCCAAAGGATACAAAGCTCGAAGCGCCTGTGCAGATCAGTTTCGTTGTAGATCCTTCTGAGCCAAATATTGCTGTCTTCCCTCGCGTGTTGGTGGTGGCAGAGGAAAACAGTTCAGCCAAGCTGATCGAAAGCTTTGTGGCTTTGAAAGATGGGAAATACTTTAGCAACGCGGTTGTCGAAGTGGTTGTAAAGCAAGGCGCACGTGTTGAGCATTGTCGTCTGCAACAGGAAAGTTTGCAGGCATTCCATATTGCAAACACGTCTGTAGAACTCGGCAGTGCCAGTAGCTACAACTCGACTGCGATCAATCTAGGTGCGAAATTGGCGCGTCATGATATCTCGGTGGTAATGGATCACGAGGGAGCTGAGTGTTGGGTTGATGGGCTATACGTTGTTGGAAACGATCAGCACACCGACACCCATTCGGTGATTGATCACAAGCAACCACGGTGCAATAGCCATCAACTTTATAAAGGGATTCTCGATGGCAACGCTCGAGCAGTTTTCAATGGCAAAGTATTTGTTCGGGAAGGTGCGCAAAAGACCGACGCGCTGCAGACAAATAAGAACTTGCTGCTGTCGCCTAATGCTCGCGTCGATACCAAACCGCAGTTGGAGATTTACGCCGACGATGTAAAGTGCGCCCACGGCGCGGCAGTTGGCCAGCTCGATCAAGATCAGTTGTTTTATCTGCAAGCACGAGGAATCAATCCCCAGCTCGGGAAGAATCTGTTGACTTATGGCTTTGCCGAAGAAGTAATCGAAAAGATCGGTATCGAGTCCATCCGTGGTGAACTCGATAAAGCGGTATTGCAACGGCTTCATGCGCAACTGGATGAGTAGGGTGTGAGTCGATGAGTGACGTAATGGTTTCATCAGCAAATTCAGTGGCTACTTTTGCAGATACCTGGGACGTTGAGCGCATTCGAGCGG
>DATEXA010000547.1:0-23432 GCA_035257465.1 Pyrinomonadaceae bacterium
CCAACCATTCTTCACACGAGCCGAATACTCAGTAGCTGTTCGCCAACCACGCGCGCTAATTTCCCGCGAACCAATGAGCGATCTCACTCTTCCCTTAGTGGAACCAGCCATCGATGTGTTTGAGGAGCTGTGGCAGTTTTCGCAAGTAACTTATGGATTCGTTGCAAGAATTTTCATTGGGGGTCTGTTGCTCGCGTACGGATTGGTTGAATTCAAACTACTTTTCATGATCGCCGGGCTGTTGTTCATTCCTTTGCTTCCACTAATGTTGAGTATTGGATTTGGTTTGTGCACCAGACAATGGCGCCTCGCCAGACAGGGCCTGGTCTCTCTAGTGGTAGCCCTGGTGCTCCTGGTGGGAGCAGGATTAGCTGTAGGACTGCTGACCAGTCCGCCAGTACGCTATTCCGAATTCAACTCATTACTAACCGGTGTCCTCGTTTCCATAGCCGTGGGTGTCGCTGCAGGCCTAGCGACCGCAGATGATGTGGGTCGTCGAGAAATGATCGGCCTGGCCGCAACAGCGCAAGTAGCCATTGTGCCTACGTGGCTCGGTTTATGTCTTATTCTCGGCTTTCCATTGGACTTTTCTCCGTTAGCTCGACCTTTCTGGGGCCTACTTGTCAACGTGATCGCGATTGTCATTGCCTCACTAACGACTTACGCACTGATTCGAATTAAGGGCTCCGCTCTCACCTGTTATGGCAGGGATGTGTAACTCAATATCCCGGCACTTAGCTCCCCAGAGTGCTTTGCCGTCGCTGGTGAACAAACGCCAACACTTCCAGATCATCTCGCTTAATAGGGAGCAATCGAGGGGTCTTGGCACTATGGTTGCGGGTCTCAACCATCATCTGCTCGAGGTGGGATCGTTACTACACAACAAAGTTCCAGATCCGATCGGTCAATTGATCCAAAGAATTTCTCCAGGTTAGTAATGTTCTCGTGCGTTTGTTTGAAACTAGGTGGACTTGAAACCGAATTGTCTTGGCTCTCGTGCTGAAGCGATAGTTGCTTTCCAGGCTTCAGCTACCGTACGCGTCGACCTACGGGTACCCTGACTTTTGTTTTTGGATCTTCATCTTGCAGCGATCTATCTAAACGAGCTTGTTCTCGTTCACTGGCACCAATGCCGAAGACTGTTTTGTCGCCTATTCGCTCCTGTTCAATGACTCACGGCGAAAAGACCCTCACCCTAGTCAACTAAAACTCCTAGTGAATATAATGTCGCCCTCTCCTCAATACGTTAGGAAGGAGTAGCGACCATGAAAGTCCTAGTCGCGTCCGTTCTCCTTTGTATCTCGCTTCTACCTGCAGTCATGCTCAGCCAAACCAAGAGCAAAACTGTGAAGCAGAGTCCGTTTCAAACCTCACGCCTTCAAAACGGTACGCCGCGAAGCGGGACTGTGAAAATATGTCAGGGTCTTGCGATTCCTGAGGGCTATGTCATCGTTGGTTTCGATACTTCTTCTGCTTGCCCTAACGGTGCATACCTACTCAGAAAAGAGGAGACAAAATCTCATTCTTCCCTAGCGACCACTTCTGGCTCGCAAGTTCCTCCGCCGCGGGCAGCACGACCGCGCAGAGTTGGTGATGCGCAACTCGGCCTCGGTCGCGAGTTAACTTTTTCAGGCTCAGTTTCCGATTCGCGCGAACCTGTTTTGTTGGGGACGGAACTCAGTCCGACGGTAAATGCGCCTGCAACGAACCATCCATCTACTACAGTAAAAGAGGTAGCCGAGGGCGACGTTGTACGCATCGACACAAACCTTGTGATGGTCCCTGTGAGTGTTTTCGATCGTCAAGGGAGGCTAATCCCAAATCTCCAGCGTGAAAACTTTAGTGTGTTTGAAGACGGAGTCGAACAGCAAATAAGTCATTTCGAGCCTACCGAGAAGCCTTTCACCGTGGCCCTTGTGTTGGATACGTCAGGTTCAACCGTATTCCATCTGTGGGAGATCAAAGAAGCAGCTATCGCTTTTGCAAAACAACTGCGGCCGCAAGATCGTGTTCTTGTTGTGACCTTTGATGAGCTGGTTATGCTATTGACCGAAGCTACTAATGATCTCAATGTTGTCACGGAAGTGATCCAGCGAGGTGCGATTACTGGATTTTCCACAAGGCTTTACGACGCCATTGCTCTCGTTATCAACGAGCGTCTCAACAAGATAGAAGGTAGGAGGGCCATTGTGCTTTTCACGGATGGTGTAGATACGAAAAGCTACCTGGCAAGTTATCAGAGTACGTTGCGTGAGGCTGAAGAGCTGGATGCACTCATCTACACCGTTCAGTACGACACCACTGACTTCGTTGCGGCCACACAAAATCCAGACAACAACGTTACGATCGTTACCCGACGAACCAGTAGCTGGCCTTATGGAACCACTCAGCAAATAATCAGCAGCCCTGGTACACCGGTTCCAGGAACGACCATCGGTGATTACCAACTCGCTGATCGGTATCTACACCAGTTGTCAGAAAAATCTGGTGCTCGACTCTATCAAGCAAACGATCGAGGACAGTTGGCGACGGCTTTTTCAAAAATCGCTGGAGAGCTTTCAGCCCAATATCGTCTCGGCTACTATCCGAAGACAGCTCCGAAAAGTGGCGAGCGTCACCTCATCAAAGTTGTAGTGAACCAGCCAGATCTCGCTGTGCGGGCACGACAGAGCTATGTCCAGGGAGTTTTGCCGCAGGTGACAAAATAATAAACAGGGGATCACTTGGATTTGAGTCAACAGACATAACAGATAAAAAATCAGGGCTAAATCATGTGTAGCCATCCAGCCTGAAGGTCCATTTGCGAGATCATCCCGTCTGATTCATTGATGCCTGAAAGAACACTTATCGGAGGATGGGTTTCCGGGAGACGGATCGAACTGAATCGCATTGGTTGCTGCGGCGGGGGCATGTTTTGTAACTTGTTTGATTCAGTGAAGGTTTCGTGAAGCCGCGCCGCTCGTTAACTCAGACCTTAGATGCAACTTGCTTTCGCTAGGCGTGATATGTGAGTAGCTATTGATCGTCCAAAAGTTTTAGCCGGTTGAGGGGAGATCAGATGTTTAGATTGATTCCGATGATACTGGTTCGCGGTGGAAGTATCCTGCTGATTTTGACGGCTTTTCTTTATCTTTACCTGGGTTATCCCTACGTGTCGAAGGGACTGTTCGCTGCCAATATTGATGGCGCAATATCAGGCGAATTAAGAGCAGTTTGGCTGGGGTTTTGTTTGCACCTGTTCTTTACAGTCTACTTATTGCTAGTTAACTCCCGGCGCAGTAACCCACACGAATCAATTCTCGTGTTGGGTGGACTAGTTGTATTAGTGGACTCTATCTTGGTCAGAATCTTTGTCGCTAACACTTTTGGAGCGCAGCTTCTAATGCTCTCAGCGATATGCGTCTTACTTGGCAGCTTCCTGTGGATACTATTCGAGCACTCTCTGGCAGCGCCCGCGTCTAAGAACTCGCTCAACCCGACCGTTTCATAGGATCCGGTTATCGAAGCGGCATTGAATGATCGTGGCGTTTGATCTTCCCCTGCCACACCTAACAATCCAAGCGCTTGAAATCGCTCAACGGAGAAAGGGAACAATTTGAATACCGTGAAGAACCGTATTCTCTATGTCGAGGATGACCCTGATTCCCGCGAACTCGTAGTTATGCTCCTGAAGAGTGAGGGATATGACGTCACGGTTGTTGAACAACCTGCCGATGTGATTCCGCTTGCGAGAAACGAACGCTTCGACTTGTTCTTCTTAGATAACTGGATGCCCGAACTTAGCGGTGTTGAACTCTCTAGAACGTTGCGGGAATTCAATCAGACAACTCCAATCCTGTTCTATTCCGCAGCCACGTACAAAGCAGACATCCAAGAAGCTCACGACTCCGGCCCTAGCGGCTATCTCACTAAACCTTCAGTCGTAAGCGAGTTAACCCAAGAGATTGCTCGACTCATTGCCCAGAGCAGTTAGATGCTCTTCTTCGTTTTGGACATCATGGTCCAAAGAAAAAGAGGCAAGAAAGCTGACAAGAGGTTCTTCCGCGAACTATTAAAAGGATTGCGATATCTGCCGCGTGTTAAAGATAAGCTGAAAAGCTACTGCGCAGCGAGAGCTGAACTGATGCCAAGCGTCGAGCACTTTCAGCAGAAGTGCCAAAACACTCGGGCCGAGAATTCTCATCAGCCAATCAGGTTGCTAGAGTGTCATGAGACGATTTAAGTCCGCATGGCACGCGCAACGTTTTCTCTCAGCTCCTCACATTTCCGAGTGGGCAGACATCTGTATAAAGCTAGCGATTACCGAGCAGCAATGAAATCGAGATTAGCAACCCTCTCAGATCCAGCTTGGAAAAAAAAGACGGTGCATGTTAGCTGGATCGCCGTGCTATTTCTTAAGGTCAGTCGAGATAGGAGTACAGCGATCCAGCACTTTGACTAAGTAGGGCCGGGCAAGCGATGGTCAACTGGTTATTGACCAGCACAAACTTAGACACGTCATCTGGTTGAAGGTGACGGTGAAGGACTCGGACTTGGAACCGGTGAGCCCTCCGGTGACGGACTTGGCGACGAATTCGGTGACGGCACCGGAGACGGCATTGGAGATGGCGAAGGTGACAATGTTGGCAAAGGAGATGGCCTCGGAGCAGGCTTACGCGATGGCATTGGAGAAGGGGATGGCGTCGGTGTCCCCTGCGGCGACGCATTGGCGTTGATATCACCTCTGACAACTGATGAGCGTCCGGTAATAGCTACTAACAAGACGCTGACAATCAAAGTGAAGAGGCTGATTGTTATTAGACCTCTAAAGTTTCTTCTTTTCATTTCGAACCCTCCTTGTATGTGTCGATAACTCGGCCGGTCGAGTTTACTGACTATATTGCTTCATTGCGTTTGTGCGTCCTCAAGTTGAGGTCACGAAACCGCCAGAACGAAACAAGAAAACAATCGCCAGACCTTAACCCGATCCGTATCACAAATTCTTGTGCTGTCCTGACCAATCAGAAATTAAGTAACAAGCAGAATGGGTCATTAATAAGAGAGCTACCGATGCGTAACGATCGTTTGCACTGTACTATTTGGTTCAGACTTCGGCCCATTTCGATACGAAACTAGTTAAGTGCGTTATCGTTCACAAGTGGGTTGCAGAGCCTACAAGTGAAGCCCAGTCTTGAGTGGAATTGCAAGTCGTTTGCTGACTGAGAATGATGAAGAGTTTTGCCGCAGTCCGCCGACTGCGGCAGTCAACTTTAGCCGGTAGACATGGCTTAGAACAGCACCGCTCATTAAATTGATCTGGATATGCTTTGCGCTGCTACTGTTCCCCATGCTGATTCTAGAAGCGTCGATAGTGTTTTTACGGGTCTGTCAACTATCTAATTCCTAAACTCGTGATGTGCGGCCTTTGACCAGCCTGTAAACAGCCAGCAGTACGACTGCTCCGATGACGGCCAGCACAAGACTCATTAAAAACCCGGGTCGGCTCAAATCGCTACTGTCATTCACAGCACGTCCATAGCCGAATAAGGCTTGACCAATGAAACCTCCGATGAGTGAGCCCGCTATGCCTAGGAGAATCGTAATTATGGCTCCCCCCGGATCCTTTCCTGGCATGATAGCCTTAGCAATCAACCCTGCTATTAGTCCGAATACAATCCACCCGATTATCGCGATCATATTTTGCTCCTTATCGACTCTGAACAAATTGGGGCTAGAAATCCTGTACGCTTTTAAAGTGTGATTCACGCCCGGGAGAGCTAACGCAAAAAACAAACCACGAGCCTGATTGCCTCAAGCGCCAAGGCCGTACAATTGAAAAGTCGCTAGGCTTATTAAGCTTCTTGCTTCAGTTAGTTACGGCTTAGAACACCAGGTAATGCACGAGATGGATCGACACTCTATAAGTCGACACTTTATAGAAGGCAGAGATCCCCAGAATCAGCATCTGCGTAAACTGTATCGGTGACGAAGCGCTGTCGTAGCGGCGCAGAACACTCGGCTTTACGGACGCGATCTGCAGGTCCGCAGATTATTCCAAGCTCAGTAGTATGTAAGCTGTTCCTATAGGCCGATACTCGAGACCTCCTCATCCTGGCTCTTACCCATTAAGGAGCAGAGGTGAAAGCCTGTTCAACTCCGAGTGAGGCCTCAGAATGATCAACGAGTGAAACCCAACGTCCATCGTGTCTGATGTTGGCATGCCAGGTGAAGACGGCTATTACCTGATGAGGAAAATTCGCGCGCTCACGCACAACATCGCAGGCCAAATCCCCGCTATAGCTCTGCCAGGCTATACTAGTTAAGGTAGACGAGTCGAAAGCCTATGCCGCTGGTTACTAAGTGCACATGACAAAACCAGTCGCGTTACACGAGTTGGTTGCAACTATCGCCAACCTCTTGGGCAGATAAGAACAGTGCAATCCAAGATCGTGACCTCGATATGAGACTCGACGCACCATAAATCTATCGAACCGGTGGTTCAGGAAAAATCTGCTGCCTAGAAGCAGGTCTTTGAAATTTGAAAGACTCACGATTAATGAGAGCCACGTCTTCACTCGCGAGTTTCGGCTGTCGATCATAGGTAAGTAGGCCATTAATTTCCTGCTCGATGTCGGTTAGCTGCGTATAGCAAAAACCGGCAAGAAAACTTAGTGCTGCCAGGCCCTTCACCAGATCGCGATATTTCTCCAACAGTTCCTGAGGTGTCTGAAATGAATCATAAAACTGGTAGAGCATGTCGCGTTTTTCGGCTGGGATGCCTTGAGGTATCGCGAGAAAGCCTCCCACTTCGGAAAGGACAATTGGTTGACCTCGATATTTTGAGCCGCGCGCAAAGAGCGGCTTGTCGCTAATCCAAACTTTGGAAGGTAATTGTCCGCCGCCGAGAATTTCGGCGTAGCGACTTTCCAGTTTTTCGGCAGTGGGCGTGTAATCGTGAATTGCACAGATGTCTGTTATGTCACTGTGCTCCCACCCATCGTTATCAATGACCGGCCGACTTGAGTCCAGGCGCCTCGTAGCTCTAACCATACGTTCAATAAAAGCGTACTGCCCCGCGTGTTGTTCGGCGAGACCGGGGAAACCCATGCTTTCATTTACTGGCACCCAGGCAATTATGCTCGGATGGTTGTAGTCTCTCCTTACTGCTTCCTGCCATTCAGCCAACAGTTGTTCTTCCGACTTTGGAGACCATTCTCGAGCGTTCGGCATTTCCTCCCAAACCATTAAGCCCAACCTATCGCACCAATACAGCCACCTCGGATCTTCGATCTTCTGATGCTTCCGCACACCGTTGAATCCAAGCATTTTGATCCAGCCGATATCCGTTTGGAGTGCTTCGTCAGAGGGTGCGGCCAACAGTCCTTCAGGCCAATAGCCCTGGTCCAACACCATCTTGAGATAGGTTGGCTTACCGTTCAGAAATAGTTTTCCATCTCTTAATTCAATCCCGCGTAAACCGACGTAAGAAGTAACTTCATCCAATAAAATCTTGCTATCAAACAAGCGTATTCGCAGATCATAGATGTTGGGATTCTCAGGTGACCACAGCTTCGCGTAAGGGATTGTCAAACGAAGTCGTCCAGTCGCAACAGCGGTCGTATCTTCGGCTGAAGTTACGAACTTTCCCTCCTCGAGAACTTCAACTTCTACGCGCCATCCACATGAGGGCGCATGAAGAAAAACGGTTACGTCTAGAATATTTCTGTGCGCGTCAGTGTTCACTCTTAACTCTTCAATTCTGATTGGAGGAGCCGGCTCAAGCCATACTGTTTGCCAAATACCAGTTGTACAGTAATAGTCGATTCCGTGAGGCAGGCCGGTGTGCGACTGCTTGCCACGAGGTTGTTGCGGGTCCTGCCGGTCCTCGACGCGAACAGATAATCGGTTTGTTCCAGGCTTGACGTAAGGCGCAATATCAAATTGAAAAGGTACGTGACCACCCTGGTGATGTCCCACTTCATGACCGTTTACCCACACTGTAGCCGCATAATCAACGGCCCCAAAATTCAAGAGAAGATCTTTTTCGTAATCCTTTTCCGTGAGTTCGATCGTGCGGGCGTACCAAACATACTCGTGAATATTCTTGTCATTAATACCAGATAGTTGGCTTTGATAAGGAAAGGGCACGACGATCCGGCGAGTCAACTTGCGGCCATCGTACCAACCCAACCGCAAACCTTCATTCGCATCATCAAACTCAAATTCCCATTCGCCGTTGAGATTAATCCAAAGTGGACGCACAAAGTCTGGCCGCGGATATTCGGGTCTGGGAATACTAGAGGTGTCAGGCGTAATCAATTTATTTCCGATTGAGGCGAACGATCTTTCGTACCGAGGATATCCATGGAGCTACGACCTGTATCGCTCAAGTTCGAAATGTCCCAGGCAGTCAGTTTCCCCTGACAAACCAATCGTCCCGCTAGATTTACTAAAAACTCATGCATCTCAAATCGTTTGAAGCTCACGGGACCGAACAAAACGCTACCCTGCGCGTCATTGCGAATCACAACTAGTTCATGGCCGTTTGGCAAAGCGTAAATACCTCGCACTCTGAGAATCATCTCACCCCCTTGGCTCGTCCGTACTCTTATCGTGAGCGTTCGTCAATCTGTCAGTCACATCTCCTCCGCCGGTAACTGAATCTCCACTGTTAGTCTCGGCGGTTCTAAAGAGGTGCTCGAATTCGTACTTTTGTTTGCTGAGCTCTTCTTGCAGCGGAACGTAGATCTCGCGCTCTCCTCTCTCATTGGGATAATCCCAAAGACCATTGTGACAATGCCGATCGTCTTCCCAGCCCGGATGATTGACTATCGGATACAGACAAATTCCTTCAACCGTTATTCCATTCATCATCGCGGCCCGAACTTCTGACGCTATATAGCGCAACCATGCCGGACGCGCATCATCCTCAATTCCAGTTTCGGCTACGAACAAAGGTCTCTGATAACGCAAGTAGACTTCCTGGATGATTTCTCGGAAAGGTCGGTAACGAGAACTTTCTGGAGCGACAAATGAACCACCCAGGATCCATTGATTGTGATCGTAGTAGTTGATGCCGATGATATCGAGATATTTTTCGGCGCCCCCGAGTTCGGGCTTCATTCGTCCACCGAGCATGTCCCAGGCTTCGTACTGTGACAGTCGATACGCTTCCGCCGCCTGAACCTGAGTTTGATCGGTAGGATCATTTGGCAATACATTGATGACCGGATCGATCTGAGCTATGCGCGCTTTTGGATTGATATCCCAGATTGCCTCAGTCGCCGCAATTGTCGCTCTGACTAGCTGTTCTTTTAACTCGTCGCCACGTCCGAGAGCGTACGGGTTCATATGGGCCAGCTCGCCTGCGGCCCATGAGAAAAAAGATATTTCGTTGATCGGGCAGATTATTGGAGGGCGGTCGCTCTCGTTCGTCAACAGCCTTGCAAATTCGCGGGCAAGGTGCGCAAATGCAGCTACAAAGCGCGGTTCAAAAATGTCGAGCCAATCGGGCCATCCGTAGTGACACAAATCCCAAATCAATTGCATGTCTGATTCGTCCGCAGCCCGAATCAAACTCAATGCGCTCGTAAAGTCATATTTCCCAGGACTCGCTTCGACTAAGTGCCAGCGTAAACCTTCACGAGCGGTACGCATCCCTTGTTGCTGCAGCCGCCGGTAATCCTGAAGCGCAAAGGTGTCGTGGCGTGTACCAGCTATCTCATCGAGTCGCTTGCCATTGCGCACACGATGAGTTGAACATTCAAAGCCGCCCTGAAAAAAACTATCAAACAGAGCGACGTGCTTCACCATTTAGGGTTCCTCGTTCGCCTGCCAAAGCTAACTCTTGACGCAATACTGTTTCGTTTGAAAATTTTCCGTTGCCATTGCCTAAGCGATCCGGTGTCATGACGACGGCCTGCGCTCGCTTAACACTCATTATCTTTCCATAGGTCGTGAGAGATTGAGCAACGATCTGGTCCATGTTGTAGTACTTGTACGTCGCCAGGCGGCCGACAAAATGAACCTTCGGCGTTCCTTCAGCAAGTGCCCTATATTTCGAGTAGAGATCAGTATTCTCTTTGCGAGGTACAGGGTAATAGGGATCACCGTGCGGTTTGGGAAACTCATACACAATGCTCGTCTTGGAGTGTTCCTGCCCGGTCAGATATTTGAATTCCGTGACACGCGTATATAGCTGCTCGTTTGGATAATTCACTACCGGCGCTGATTGGAATGCGGCCATGTCATGAGTTTCGTGTTTGAACTCAAGTGACCTGTACGGCAGCTTTCCATAGCAATAGTCGAAATAAGAATCTACGGGTCCCGTATAGATCATCTCGCGAAATGATATTTCCTTCTCAATTTCGCGATAGTCACAGTTCAGCATGATCTTGATGTTGGGATGATCAAGAATCTTCTCAAACATGCGTGTATAGCCATACAGAGGCATTGCTTGATAAGTATCCGTAAAATACCGGTCGTCGCGGTTGGTGCGGGTGGGCACGCGTGATGTCACACTCGAGTCCAGTTCAGAAGGATCGAGTCCCCACTGCTTGCGTGAGTAATTGCGAAAGAATTTCTCATACAACTCTCGACCAACTTTACTGACAACCACGTCTTCGGATGTAAGTATTCGTTCGACAGGCTCTGCAACCTTTTTAAAAAAATCTTCGACTTCGAAAGACGTGAGACTCAATCCGTACAGACTATTGATTGTGTCGAGGTTGATTGGAATGGGGACGATTTGCCCATCTACACTCGCGCGCACTCGGTGTTGGTACGGTCGCCACTCAGTGAACCGGGACAGATACTCAAAGACTTCCCGCGAGTTCGTATGAAATATGTGGGGACCATACTTATGAACCAGAATGCCCGCTTCGTTGTAATGGTCATAGGCATTGCCGCCAATATGTGGACGTCTATCGCAAATCAAGACTTTCTTGTCAGAACCAGCGGCCAGTCGTTCAGCCAAAACACTGCCGGCAAAACCCGCCCCCACGATTAGATAGTCAAACATAACTCTACCCCCTTGTTCGATCCTGCGTTCTTCAGGCGACCGTGGCTGTTGCTCGTTGCTCGGCGTTGGTAACTCGCGTCCGTCCGGTGCCTGGATGTCGTTTCATTTCAACAACGTGATTAATAAGCTCGCCCATGCGGTGCCAGGTCTTGTCCCACGAAATGTTTGCCAGAAACCGGTCAACTCTATTTAGCCAGTTAGTTTGTTCATAGGACTTGGTAAGGAATTCCTCAGCGGCGTTTACGAAGTCGTCGGGATCATCCGCGATGCTCACAAGATTCAATTCTCCGTAGGGTCTCACCACGTCCTGAATAGAGGTCGAGATGACGGGCTTGCCAGCAGCCAAATACTCAGGAGTCTTTGTCGGGCTTATGAAACGAGTTGATTCGTTGCGGGCGAAAAGTAATAACGCTATGTCCCAATTCGAAAGGTAAGCGGGAAGTTCTTCGTATTTCTTGGACCCGAGGTAATGGATGTTTGAATGCCCCGGCAAGGACTCAGGATGGATCTTCACAACTGGTCCGATCATGATGAACTGCCAATCGGGACGCCTTCTGGCAACTGCATCTAACAGGCCAATATCAAACCGCTCATCGATGACTCCGAAGAATCCTAAACGGGGGTGAGGAATGTCTTTTTGATCAATCGGATCCGTCGTTAAAAATCTCGCCTGACCGAAATGCGAAATATCTATAGCGCTCGGAAATGAATGAACTGATGGGTGAGCATCCCGTTTCGCTTCATAAAGACTATGTCCACCAGTGAAAACGAGATCGACTTGTTCAAAGAGTCGTCTTTCCATGAAAGGCAAACGCGAGTTAGATCCTTTGAAGGCAGATAGCTCATCCATGCAATCATAAATTGAAGCGATTGGATGGAAGCCGTCAGTGAAAGTTAGAGCCATCGGTGTGTAGTACCAAAAAACATATTCTCTAATGCCGTTTTCGAGCAGCAGCCGGCGAGTCATCTCCCTCATAATTGCTGCCGTGGCGACCTCGCTCCTTAAACCTTCAGGCAGATGCGGCACAACAATCTGAACGCCATTCTCCCGGTCTTCTATTTCAAGTCGCATGGAACCTTGATGGAACACAGGTTCTTCCACGAAAAACACACGACGGTCTCGTGCACACCGCGTCAGCAAGTGTTGGGGACGTTGATAGACAAAATCCCAACGCAAGTGTGAGAAACAAACCAAGTCGGGTTGGCTTCGAAAGGGAGTTTCTCGCGGAGTTTGAATAAAGCTTGATTCAATACCTGCACTATTGAGTGCCGGCAGAGTCGTGTCTTGACCTATCTCTGATTCGTGAGTTCTTTTCATGGAAGTTACCCCCTTGTATTGACTGCCTTGAATTGACTGAACACGCAGCTACGCCTGGAGAGTCTTCATCTCGCTTTTTCTTTTTTATAACGCAGGCTAACTGAACTTCAGATACTTGCAGCTCTCTTATTGTCAATGAGGCGTAGTTCACACCTCGTCGAACATTGGCGTATAACCAACGTGTCGTTTCGAAAAACTTATCCGGCCATTGCCGACTTTTGAACTTGCTTAGCTTCTTGTAAGCGGTCTCCTAGCTTTTCGATTTCATCTTTGCTGAAAACCTTGCGGGCCTTTGTAAACATCTCCCCTTCTTCTTCTTCCACATGGTGCTCAATGTTTTCTTTGAGCACTGTAAACTTAGCTGTCCACTGTTCATCATCCTTGGGTGCTGATGCCAGCTCTTCTAATAGTTGCTTGACGAGTGCGTGTTCCTCATAGGCTTCGAGTGATATTGCACGCGTCTCCTCGAATTCTTCGAGAGCTGGATACAGAATCTCTTCTTCGATTCGAGTGTGAACGTCGAGTTCATTTTTGAGCTGCGTGAAGAGTTCTTCCCTACCCTTTGTTGCTCGTTCCGTCGTTCCATCAATCTTCTCTAAAATCCCGGCCACTTTTTCATGGTCGTCTTTAAGTAAAGTAAAAGCGTTCATGGTAATGCTCCTTCTAATTTACGAACGTTAGACGTCTCGCAAATTTGGTTCCCGTAATCGGACTCAGTTCTATTGTTGTCGATTGTTGCCGACAACATCACAACTCAGGAGTGAAACGGACGGAAATTGGTCGCAGGCGGGGTGAAAGGGGGATCTTCTTTACTAATTCATGTCGGTTGCGCGAAGGGTAAAGTTTAATAAATCCTTCCCATTTCATTTTTCGAACGCGCACGTACTCTTACAGAACAAGGGCTGTCGAGTGTTTGATGCTTTACGAAGACGGGATGGTCATGCTGCCGCATGACTGCGGTTCTGAACATTTCCGAGTCGCTGTTTTTCTCCGGCGGTCTTTTCACCCTTTTCTTTTGCTTGCGGATCTCCAGACTCCGCTGCGGCGTTTTCAATCTCAGAATTTACTTCACCGCCGATTAAGATTGCCGCCCCGGTGAGATAAAGCCATAGCATCAAAATGATAACTGCGCCGAGAGTCCCGTAGGTCTTGCTGTAAGAATCAAAGAAATGAAGGTAAAGCTTGAAACCGAATGAGACGAGCAACCAGAGTCCTACACCAATCACTGATCCTGGTGTTATCCATACCCACTTCTGTTCATGTAGGTCAGGTGCGAGGTAATAGATCAAAGCAAAGGCCAGCAGCATAAACCCAAGCACGAGGGGCCACTGCACGAGCGTCCAAGTCATCGTGAAGAGATCATCGAAACCGTAGATTAACGCGGTGTGATTGGCAAGCCTGCCGCCATAGAGCACGAGCACGAGAGCGGAAATGATTAAGATAGAAAGAACGAGCGTCAAGCCGATTGCTGTCAATCGTTGTTTCCACCAGGGACGAGACTCTTTCACGTTGTAAGCAGCGTTGAGAGCTTCGGTGATCGCCCCCATCCCATTTGAAGCGGCCCAGAGCGCCGCGAACAGACCGAACGTGAGTTTGCCACCACCACTCGCCGCACTAACTTCATACATCGTTGAATCGACAAGGTTGGAGGCAGAGCCCGGCAAAACTCGGCTAAGATAAGTAAACAAGGAATGGCGCACGCCTGTACCAGAACCAAGCAAGAGTCCAATTATTGAAGTTAAGAATAGGAGCAGAGGAAATAGAGCGAGGAGAAAGTAATAAGCTAGTTGAGCCGCACGGCCGAAAACGTCATCGCTTTGAATTTCACTGATTACTCGCTTACCGAGTACCTTCCATGATAACCCGCCAAATGCCCACAATGAAGACATATTCCCCCCTTGATCTACCTGACAAAACTCATCCTCGCCGCCGGAGCAGTCGTGTCAGCAAATCGAAGGCCGTGCCGCAGAGAGAAACATCCGCGTGTCAACGATCAAGACTTAAAGCCCGGAACTTCCAAATGGTCAGATCTTCTTCAAGGATTTCCGTCTGTTTAAACGGACGGCGCCTGGGTTGCGAATTCCAAAGCTGCTTCTTCGCAAGTGGATTCGTGACCACGAACTATTCAGTTTGCAATCACTTTTGTACGAAGGTGATGCGTCAATTCCGCGTTATTAGACATGAGACAATTACCATCACCAGCCGGGCGGGCAGTGCTCAGAAGATTGCCAAAATTGCTTTCAGCTCCGTGTCTTTGGCGCGTGACTAACCATCGTCTGAACCTCATCTAATTTTCTTGCTATGTCACCTACGCAAGCGTAAAGTGTCGCCATCTCCTGTGTGCGGTAACGCACATACACACGTATTGGAGTTTTCAAGAACGCCAGTAAATCAGGGTTCCCCGAGCAAAACCCCTAGAGGTGTCTTATGGAATCCCTTCTTTTCCTAAAGGCCGTATTCTCTGCACTGAGGATGATCCTGACTCACGCGAGCTAATGATCTATCTTCTCAGTGATGCTGGCTATGACGTTGATTGCACTGACAACCCATTCGAAGCTATCGAGCGCGCTAGAAACGAGTGTTTTGATCTCTTTCTAGTTGATAACTGGATGCCTGGAATTACAGGTGAAGATCTCACATTAGAAATCCGCAAATTCAATCGCTCAACTCCTATTCTTTTCTATTCTGCTGCCGCCTACGATGCTGACAGGCAACGTGCTTTCAATGCAGGCGCGCAAGGCTATCTGGTGAAGCCCGAAGGGATCACTGCGGTACTGTCTGAAGTCGCTCGACTGATTGCTGAAGCAAAGATCGCTTTTCCCGTAGCGATTGATGCTCCTTAATAACTCCCTGATCTAAATTTGAGCCATGCGTTCGATTACGCTTCTCGATCATTGAGAACTCGACAAAATTTTGACGCGTCTTCTGTCATCCTACTGTTATTAAAAAACACGTAACCGACATTTCGTGAGAGTCTGGCTGCCAATTCTTCGAGCTCGCCAGTTTCATACTCATAACGCCATCCATTCTTTCCATGAAGGCGGAAATAGCATTTGTCTGGAGTTGACGTCTTTCCAACAAAGGGGTCGACAACGTGGCGCAACCGCAGCTGAGTGCAAATTGATCGTACCAGCGCCGTATCCCAATTTCCACGCGGTTCCCAACACAAATCCAGATCTTGTCGATCTATTGAGGAGAAGAATTTCTCCATACTCGCAATATTCTCTTCACTCTGTTTGAAACTCGCCGGACACTGAAAGAGAATCGCTTTGGCCTTTAGCGCTTTGGCCGCCGCGAGCGTTGTGTCCCACGCGTCCTTTACTATTGCGGTCGAGCGAAAGTACCCCGCCTCCTTGCTTTCAGTCTCGGAAAGTTTCCGTTTCAATCGCCTGTAAGTCGGACTCCTGGCGTCGTGCGTGATCAATTGCCAGGCCTTAATTGTGAACTCAAAATCCGACGGCATGTCCAGCTGCCAGCGCTCCAACGTTTTGATTTGGGGCGGCTGGTAGAACGTATGCTGAATCTCAACACACGAGAAGGCGTGCCCATAGGTCTCTTTGGCCAAGCCAAATCCGCAGGTTCCGACCCGCAAGCCACGCGCTACATTCTTGCAAGCAACGTCTGGAATTGAGCGTTCTAACTTGGCCACTTCTTTATCGATTGGGGAAATAGAAATGTGTCCGCAACAACCGTGGTTGGGATGTCTACACTGCTAACCGTGCTGTTAGATTGGTCAACCCGAATTGTTCTTCGAGCGGCTGAAGACAGTTGTCGCACGTGCCGCATTGATCATCGTGCATCTCTTCACCGAAGTAGTCATGCAGCAGACGCCAGCAAGACTCAGGGAATCGTTTTGGCTTCGTTGGTGCGATTCTTTCGGGCTCCTCTGATGTTCAAGATGGCCAAGCAGACTTGCAAAAAAATAAGCGCGTGTGCGCCATCATGGAAGCCCCAGACAATCCATAGCACGTTGCTTAAAAGGAATAGCCAGAACCCCCAATTCCTGCTGAACTTCTTCTGAGAAGCCACGAACCATGCCGCGATGACGGTTATTACCATCGCCGGCCACTGAAGAGCGTTTAGCAACTCCATACCTGTAGGAACACTCCAACTTACTGACCTGTGAGACGAATAGGCGTGAGGTCCAACCCTTCGTTTCAGAAACTAGTTCGACCTCATTCGTAGTTTTGAGAAGCCTACCGCTTTTTGGCGGCCTTCTTCGAGCCGGTCGCTGTTTGTCTTTTCGAAGAATTTAGAAGCCGCCCTTTTGGTTGTGGCTTTCGCTAGCGTTGAGGATGCACGTGTGCCAGTCGTCTTGCTCGCCGTCGACTTACTGCCCTTAGGCTTAGCTTTAGCAGCCTTCTTAGTAGACTTGCTGCCAGCTGTCTTTTTCTTCTTCGCCTTTTTCGCGGGCTTCTTACTACTAGTGCCAAGCCCTACAAAGTTTGCGATCGTCGCAATTAGACCGGGCTTGGCAGATTCACTCTTTGAAGACTTTATTGACATCTCCTTCGACTTTGGAATTGGCTGACCGAGCTTGCGCGCTTTCTCGGCTTCCATTTTGTTTCCTAGTGTCTGCAACTCTTCGTCGCTAAGAGCATCGTCAGCTTTGTCGAATAACTCATTCTCCTCTTCCTCAACGTGATGCTCGACGTTTTCGCGCAGCACCTTCGCTTTTGCTTGCCACTCATCATCGGCGCTCTTCGCCCCTGACAACTCAGCGAGGAGAGTCTTAACCACCTTGTGCTCTTCGTAAGCTTCGAGGGTCAGGTCGTGCGTCTCCTCTGGCTTTTCAAGAGCGGGATAGAAAATCTTTTCCTCGATGTGAGTGTGAACGTCAAGCTCGCTCTTGATTTGCTTAAATACGTCCAACTTCCTTTTTCTACTACTCGATTCGAGACGATCAAAAAGTCCGGCCACCTTTTTATGGTCGGCTTTCAGTAATTCAAATGGATCCATTTGCTTTGCCTCTCATAAGTTCTAATTGAACTTAGTTCAAATTTGGCTTCATAACGATCTTGATGCAGTTGTCTTTGTCTTTTTTAAAGGTGCTGTAGCCTTCAGCTGCACTCTTCAGATCGAGTTGATGAGTTATCACAAAGGACGGATCAATTTTTCCATCCTGAATAAGTTTCAGTAGGGGACGAAGATATTTATGAACGTTCGTTTGACCCATCTTGAATGTTAGTCCCTTCGAAAATGCAGCGCCGAAAGGAAACTTGTCGAGAAAACCTCCATAGACTCCCGGCACGGAGATGGTTCCACCTTTGCGGCACGACCGAATAGCCTGGCGCAGAGCATGTGAACGATCAGTGCCCATATACAAGGCAGTCTTAGCTCGATCGTAGATAGCATCGACCGTTGTTCCGTGAGCCTCAAGTCCTACAGCATCAATGCAAGCATCAGGACCCATTCCACCAGTCATCTCAGTTAGCTTCTCGTAAATATCCTGATCGCTGAAGTTCAATGTGTTGGCGTTACTTTGTTCCGCTGCCATTTGAAGTCGACCGGGCACATCGTCAATTGCGATTACACGTTCGGCGCCTAGAAGAAATGCACTTTTGATCGCGAATTGGCCCACGGGTCCACAACCCCACACCGCGACCGTGTCACCAGGTTGAATGTTGCAGTTCTCCGCTGCCATGTATCCCGTAGGGAAAATGTCCGAAAGAAAGAGCACCTGTTCATCAGTTAAATCGTCCGGAATAGGCAACGGACCTACATCAGCAAATGGCACCCGAACGTATTCAGCCTGACCGCCTGCGTAGCCACCCATCATGTGTGAATATCCAAATAACCCTGAACCCGAAAAGCCATAAAGAGCTTCGGCAGTCCCTGCGTTCGGATTGCTGTTATCACAGGCCGACCACAAGTCGCGGTTACAAAAGAAGCAGCTGCCACAGGCAATCGTAAACGGAACAACCACTCGATCGCCTCGTTTCAATCTCCTAACGGAACTGCCAACCTCTACCACTTCGCCCATGAATTCATGGCCCAGGATATCGCCCTTCTCCATCGTAGGAATGTAGCCATCGTAAAGATGTAGATCAGAACCACAGATTGCGGTTGTAGTAATTTTTAGGATTGCATCTTGAGGATTGAGAATGGTCGGGTCTGGAACCGTCATGACCTCGACATTGTGTTTTCCATTCCAACAAACTGCTTTCATATGTCTCCCTATGCGTACTCTAAGAATGTTCGCTTAATGTGATGGTCGATTTGCAGCATGTCCGAGTAATGAACTCGAAGCATCAACATGTGCTCCCTCATCAACCCTAACAATACCAATTTCGCCACCGAGCCAACCGGTAACTCCGGCAACTGCAACCCAGCGAACGATCGACCTCGAAGATCAGCAGCCATTGCAAGCAATCCAAACGGTAACGGAACAAGCATCTGGAATGTCCCAACGTTTTCGCTTTGCTTTTCAAATCTTCTTCGCCACTATGCTTTGGCTGTAGTCGCCAAAGTCCGACCTGAAGTTTGTCCATCAATCGTTGCGATTTCACCAGCCTCTGCGAGTTGTTTTAATCTGCGCAAATCCTCTTTGATTAGCTGTGAAGGTTCGGCACCCAGCAATTCAGCCAGGCCCGTACCCAATTTTCCAGCTGGCGGGTTGTAATTCATCGTGACACGCACAAAAGTGCCATGACCCGTTGGCCCTGCCTGGAATCGTACCGAACCAGCGTTCACGACATCCGCGTCCTCCAAGGAACGCCAGGCAATCAGTTCGTTTGTAATCTCGTTATAGATCTCCGCATCCCACTCGACATGAGTCCCGGCAGGACCACTGGCGATCCAGTGACTACGCGTGTCGTCGATTACTGAGACTGACTGCAGATTTCTCATGAACAGCGGAAGGTTAGTGAAGTCGCGCCAAAACGCGTAAAGCTCTTCAGGGGGCTTTTCGATCGCTATCGACGTTTCGATATGCACATCTTGAGCGACGATGGAATCTTCGGATCTCACCAGTGCTCTTGCCGCAGCGTATGCCAGTCCTGCACCGACTAGAACTACACTGCCAGTCAGAAGAGGATGCTTTGCGACACGGGTACGCAAACTATTAGTCTCCTCGGCCGTTTCAGTAACACCACCTATTATTTCTTGTGATTGATTCATCCAGCTCCTTCTATTCTTCCGCTGAACCAGGCTCAGCGGCACTGTCAACTTAAGTGAAATCCGACGGAAAAGGCTACCATTGGTAGCACTGAGGCGGCACCACCCGTACCAATCTGTGGTGGTGGGATCAGCGAAATTATCGTTAAGTTGACAATACCCTCGCGAACGCAAATTGGAATTACCATTCAGAACCTCATCGGTTCCGTCTATTATTTCCTGCGTCAAAGGTTATTCGTTCATAAAACTCCTTTTAGTTATTCGCTGAACCAGGCTCAGCTTTCTTTTTATGCTGCCCGGCCAAGGCGTCGGACCGAGTAACCAGCGCAGCCACTGACAACACTTTGTTCTTCCAACCAGCGCCCACATCGCCCTCGCCGCTCATCATTGCTTCGAAAGCTACTTTAGCGAGCTCTGCTGGATTGTCCTTTTTCGACTGTCCAATCTTTCTATCAACCATCACGGAGCGTTCAAAGAATTCGGTGTCTGTTGCCCCCGGCATCAAACAAGTGACTGTGACGCCGGTGTCCTTCAATTCATTGCGCAACGCACAGGAAAACGAATCGATAAATGCTTTTGCGCCGTTATAAGTTGCATTGAAGGTGCCAGGCGTAAAGCCGGCTATTGAACCCGTAAAAAGAATTCTTCCCTCGCCGCGTGAACGCATGTCTCGACCTATTCGTTGGGCAAGATAAATCGTTCCGGTGATATTGGTATCAATTACATGTCGAACTTCATAGAAGTTTTGATCGAGAAAAGCACCACCAAGTCCAACGCCCGTATTCGCCAGCAAGGCATCCACGGTGCGTCCCCGGATCGCCGAATAAAGATCGGCTACACCTTTACTTGTAGCCAAGTCAGCTTCGACTGCGTTTACTCGTATCCCAAGTTTTTTTAAGTCTTCAGCAGCTTCAAAAATCTGCGCTTCATTGGCTGCTACCAATAAATCAAAGCCATCCAACGCGCAGCATTTAGCGAGTTCAAAACCAACTCCTGTGGAGGCGTCAGTAACAATTGCGAGTCTCCCTGAGTTTTCGGTCACAAAATTTCTCCGTTTGAACTGCAAAATAAATAGGGAGCGCGAGCCGGCTCAACTGAGAGCCGGCCCCGTCCCCATTTAAACTCGTCCTAGCGTTGGCCTTGGCGACCCCTGCCTTGCTTTTCCGTTTTTTCGCTTTTCTGACTACCCGCCTGCTTACCGCCACCTGGTTGGCTACCACTTTTTTGGCTACTACCTTGTTGACTGTCTACCTGCTTGTTACCACTTTGATTTGATTTACGATTGTCCATGTTCACCCTCCCATTGTTCGTTCTCTCTTGTGATACCGCAGTCGTCTCAACTGCGAACAAGAATGTACTGAGTCCTGCATCCATTCAGAACGTTTGCGGCATTTAATATGTTACGGCAATAAAGGTGCCATCAGGTGCTTCGGCGTTCACAAGCGTTGCCCATAGTTAATATCCCAACAGGAGCGCGAAAAGTGTGGCGCAGCTCAATTCCTCTCCCGCGCAAGCGCTCTCACTTTCATCAACGCATTACCATCCATTGTCCCTTCACCATTGAGCCACTCAGCGATCTCCTGGCTTGATCGTCCCAGCGCCAAGGCAAACTTTTCATCGCTGGACTCAAAAAGGTCATCACGTATCCTCTTCAAGACCCGCACTGCTTCGGATTGGGAAGTTCCGCGATCGTCAATCTGAGGCTCGGAGTTTTCGTCCGAACTTGCAACTATGCCGTCGTCGATTCGGCCTATGGAAGCTCCACGGCCTTGATTCTCCAAATCAGATATGTTGTTTGGATTTTCTTCATTGATAGATAGTGATCTCCTTAGTTGCTCAATTCTTGTTCATACACATTTATGCAAGTACGAGACCGTCAGTTTTTATGAACGAAGTCAATCAGTTTTCATTTGATTTACAAGACTCATACAATCCGACGTTCTCAATGACTAATAAGAAAACGACTAATAGGAAAGGCGAAAGAGACGGGCCCTTTCGCCTTGGTAACAAATCCGCGTGTCGCGTTCAGTTACTGATTTCCATTTCGACTGTTCTTATTGCCTGTCTGATTGCTGTTGTTACTATTACGGTTGTTACTATTGATAGGACGAACACCAGATGTGTTTTGATTCCCGTTGTTGTTAGTGACAACACCAACATTTGCTGGTGCAGTGTTAGCGTTCAGATTTTGGTTGACGTTGGCGTTAGTTTGGACTGGAGCGTTGTTGTTGCAAGCCCCAACCAGACCAACTACCGACAGCAACAAAATGCCTAATACTGTTCGGTTCATCCTGTTTCCTTTGCGCAATTGACTAACGATAAACTTGCTCGCCGCGGTTCTTCTTCCAGTCTTCTTCGAAGTAAGCAGCGTCTTCAGGCGTGCGAGGGGTTACACCCATCATGATGCCGCCGTTCTTGATCCCTTCTTCGTAATCCTTGACGCGTTCTTCGGGAATGCCAGCTCCGATGAGACCTCCGATCAGTCCACCCGTGGCTCCGCCTGCACCAGCTCCAGCCAACCCCGCAGCTATTGGCCCGGCGACAAGTAACCCGATTCCTGGCAAAGCCAAGGTCGTTCCGATGGCTGCAATCGCTGCCAATGTCGCACCTACCGCGCCACCAACTGCCGCACCTGTTCCAGCACCCTTAAGTGCTTTGTTGCCTAGTTCAGTTTCGCGATCATCTACTGCGAAATGTTTTTTTCTCGTGTCATCCGACATCACCAGATTAACGTCGTCTTGGCTATAACCTCGCTCGGTTAAGGAACCGTATGCACGCTCCGCACTTTCTCTGTCCCGGAATAGTCCAGTAACCATTCCTGATTGTGCTTTTCTCGATCCTGTTGTTTCTCCCATTTTTGCTCCTTGCTCTTCTTTGCTGTGTTAATTGGTCTGGACTGTGGAGTCCAACCCGATGATTCGTTTCTTCAATTGACATCAGCAACTTTGAGGCCGAAAACACGTCGTGACTCCCTGACTGCGGAGTGGGTGACTCACCTGCAACAACGTTGAAGTGCGAAGGGATTCCCCTTCTTATACTCCACTCACCATTGCAGTATGCGTTATGCTCACAAAGACCCTTGAGCGATACGAGTCTAGGCCTCGAATCAAAAACAACAAGTTCAGTTCACTCGTCTTAATAGATCCGTCACTCAACTGCAATTAGCGAGAGCCGTCAAGGAAGGTAGGCATGCTGTGGTTTATTTCTTGCTTTGGTTCTATCTGGGACTTAGATCACGCTCAGAATCGTACAAAGCATTTTCTAGCCCAGACGTCTTGATACAGAGTTCAAAGGAGCAAAAGGATGTTCGCAATAATTGGGTGGATCATTTTCGGACTAATAGCAGGGCTAATTGCCAAGGCGATCATGCCTGGAAGGGATCCGGGCGGGTTCATAATTACTATAGTGCTCGGCATCGCCGGCTCTCTCATCGGCGGCTTTATTGGCCAAGCCTTATTCGGCTACGGACGTGCCGCTAATGATATCAATTCACTGATGTCCCTTTCCTTCTAAACCTCTATTGCGTCGTCTGAACATCTGAAGCTTTGCAGTTGGCTCATAACTCAGATGATCGGAGAAACTCATCGAAGCGCAGACTTTTGCCATGTCTCATACTGAGCGGTTGTACCTTAGCCCCGTAGCGAAGTTTTGCCTTTGTGCCCCAAATGCTGCGGATGACAACATTATCGAGACGATCCGATCTCCACACTATATCCACTTCAAATCCGCCTCTCGCCCTCAACCCACTGACACTGCCATCGGGCCAGATCTTTGGCAGTGCAGGTAACAAATGGATTTCGCCACCATGCGATTGCAACAACATTTCGGCAATGCCTGCCGTTGCTCCAAAATTTCCGTCGATCTGAAATGGTGGGTGGGCATCAAAGAGATTCGGGTAGACACCACCACCGCCACCAAACTCCGCGCCTTTTTGATAAACAGGAGTCAGCGCCCTCGTAAGTAGTTTGTAAGCGTGATCACCGTCTTGTAGTCTGGCCC